>CAZIVU010000027.1:0-10973 GCA_964542865.1 uncultured bacterium
CGAGACTTGTAATAATATCCTGGAAAGTTTTTCTTCAGCTGTTCAGTACCTCTTCTCCCACATTTTGGCCTCTCTTAATGATGATTGTCTAATCTCTTTTGTTGGTTATCCAGATATTTATCAGGGAACCGTATTCGTTAATCCCTATAAAGGCGAGAGGGGCAGGTGGGGGATTCCGATGTGCCTGTAAGCTCTCTCGGTAATCTTCCTTCCCCTCGGCGTCCTTATGAGCATCCCCAGCTTTATCAGGTAGGGTTCATGAACGCTCTCAATCGTATCAACGTCCTCATTGAGGGCAAGGGAAAGCGTACTTATGCCGACAGGACCCCCCTTGAAAACCCTTGCTATCGTTTCAAGTATCTTCCTGTCCATGGAGTTCAAGCCGAGGCTGTCTATACCCAACTCCTCAAGGACGAACCTGACGTTCTCCGAACTCACAGTTTCCCACCCCTTTACCGTTGCGTAATCCCTTATCCTCCTCATGATGTTGTTGAGTACCCTCGGCGTTCCCCTTGAGCAGGAGGCGACGATTTTCAGGGCATCCCTTTCCATCCTCAGGTTGAGAAAATCCGCCGTCCTGAGCGCTATCCTCTCCATCTCATCCACCGAGTAAAGCTCAAGCCTGCACGTCAAGCCGAACCTTGAGCGAAGGGGAGGGGAAACAAGGTTGAGCCTTGTAGTTGCCCCGATCAGCGTGAACCTCGGAAGCTCGATGGAGATGCTCTTTGCCCTTACCCCTCCGGTAAGGATGTCCACCCTGAAGTCCTCCATGGCTGAGTAGATGCTCTCCTCAACGGACCTGTTCAGCCTGTGTATCTCATCTATGAAGAGGATATCCCCCTCGTTCAGGGAGCTTATGAGAGCCACGAGGTCTCCCTTCCTCTCAATCATGGGAGCCGAAACGACTTTAAGGAGGCTTCCCATCTCGTTCGCGATAATCATTGAAAGGGTTGTCTTCCCCGTTCCGGGGGGACCGTAAAAGAGGATGTGGTCAACGGTTGACCCCCTCTTCCTTGCAGATTCAACCGCAACCTTGAGAACCCTGACAACGTTCTCCTGTCCGAAGAACTGGTCAAGTGATTGGGGCCTAAGGCTTCCCCTCTCCAAACTTCCCTCCTGAAAGCCTCCTGAGAGCCTCCTTAATCACGTCCTCAACAACCATCTCCCTCACATCCATCCCCTCAAGCGCCCTCAAGACCTCCCTTTTACTGTAACCGAGCGATTCAAGAGCTTCAACTATCTCCCTAACCTCGCTGCTCTCCTCAGCCTTTATCCTTGACCTCAGCTCAAATATGACCCTCTCGGAGAGCTTCCTTCCGAGACCGGGGACGAGGCTCAGAGAGTCAACATCCTTTGCCCTGACTATCCCGTATATCTGTTCGGCGTTGAAGTGGGAAAGGAGGCTCATGGCTATCCGTGAACCTACCTTTGGAATCTTGAGGAGGAGGTTGAACAGGTGCCTCTCATCCCTGCTCTCAAACCCGTAGATGTTTGGAGTTCCCTCAGGGGGAATTATAACCTGAGTGAACAGGAAAACCTCATCCCCCTCCCCGATGCGGGATATGAGCTTAAGGGGAACGAAAACCTTGATTCCGAAGTGACCGCAGTCAACGGATATGCTGTCCGGATAGATGAACATGACCTTACCGCGAACGAAATCTATCATGACCTTCCCACAAGCTCTTTCACCTTACCCCTGACGTTAAAGTTAAACCTCTTTCCGTTGAAAGGCTTGAGGAAAACCCTGGCTGAGACCTTGAGGTTAACGTAGCTCCTGTAGATATCCTTCGGGTTTAACCTTATAACGCCTTCAGAGCTCAACTTCACGTCCTTCCCGGACGTTTTCAGGGTGATGCCGAGCAGGTTTCTCCCCTTAACGGAGATGGCAAGGTCTCCGCTGCCCACATCGGCATCTTTAAGGTCAAGAAGCCCGAAGCTGAATTTCTTAACCTTCAGGGATTTCAAATCAAAGTGCGCCTTTCCACCCTTAACATTTGCCTTCAGGAACGAGAAACTCCCCCTGCCGCTGACGATTCCGCCGAGGTTGGAAAGGCAGGATGAAAGGTCGACGGACCTGATGAGGAACTCAACGCTATGAAGGGGGTAATCAAAGCCAGCCATAACCTTTCCGCCACAGAGCCGTGCATCCGCGTCAAACCTCTTCCTTCCCGAAAAGAGGGAGAGGAGGGAAGGGGAGACGACAAGCTCATCCATCAAGAAACCCCTGTAGGACAGCTTTTCAACCCGGACTTTCAGGGGAAACCTTGATACCTCAACGCTCCTGAACGATACCCCACTCTGTGAGAGCCTGCCTTCAATGAGCTTCTCGAACGGGAACATCAGGTAGAGGAAGAGGAGAAAGGAGAGAATGAACACGAGGAAAAACAGCAGCTTTCTCTTCATCTTTCTCTCCTGATGAAAACTATCAGGTCAAGCCTTCCGCTCACAAGCCCGTTCCCGTCTTCATCCTTAACGCTCAAACTCAAACCCCTGAACGGGTACTTTCCCCTTTCAAGGTACTTTATGAGCCTTGCGATGCCGTTTATGTCCGAATCGGAAAAGTACAGAGCTATGAGCTTTGAACCGACTTCCGAGAAGCTCTTGCCCGGGGATACCTTAACCTTCTTAACGTTAATCCCGTAGCTCTTTGCCCTCTCCTTCACAAACGAGGAAGGGTTAAAGCTCTCCTCAGGAAGCCTATCCAGAACGAAAGATACCTTTCGCTTCAGCTCCTTGAACGCTAAGAGGTCATCCCTTATCTCAACGGCTTCCCTCCTTACAACCCTGACCTTTGACCTGTAGTGGGATTCCTTTCCCTTCAGGGGAAAGAACACAAGGCTGAGGTAAACGATGATGAGGAGAACGGGAATACCGATGAGAATTACAGTCCTTTCCCTCTCATCAAGCTCGGAAAAGTAACCTATTAGAAGCGACTTTATCTCATCAGGACTCAACCTTTACCCCCTTCACCTCAACCGTAAACTTCACTCCCCTTTTCACCCTCTTCGAGAACGAAACGGTTGCACTTTCAAACCTCTTAAGGAGGTTTCTCCTGAAAGCATCTATGGACTTCTCATCCTTTGCTATCCCCGAAATCTTTGCGGTCTGGTTGAGGATGTTAACGGAAAGCGCTTTGACGTTTACACCGCCCACAACGGACTCCGATATGGCATCAAGGGGGACGAGGATTGAGGGGGAGCCTATCAGGAGGAAATCCGCTTCCTCCCTCAACCTCTCAATCTCGCTCCTGAGCTGAATCTTGGGAGCGACAACCCTCTTTACACCCAAAACCTTTGAAACCTCCGATTTCAGGTGCTCATTCAGCCTCCTGTAATCCCTCTTGGCGGAGAGGAACCTCATGTACTCGCCCGCCGTTATGAGAATCAGGGAGAGGAGAAGGGCAACTGCCGAGAAGAGAATCTCATTCCTGTGTTTTGATATGACCTGCGTCCCAAAAAGGTGAAACTTCTTAAAGTCCGCCCTGCAACCCGACGTTCTAAACCTGTAAAGACCAAAGCTTGCATAGTAAAGAGGCGTCTCAGCGCCAAAGGGTTCAAACTCCGGAACCTCAAAATCGATGCCCTTTTCCTCAAGGAAGCCCCTGAACTCCTCACTGAGGGCTCCTCCCCCCACAAGGATTGTCCTCCCGCTTACAGCACCGAGGAGCCTGTTCGACAGCTCCCTGCTCTCCATCAGACCCTTAAAGCCCGTCCTTATGATATCAACGGATACGGGCTTGCCGTTCTCCACCTTTACCGCAGATACCTTTGATGCTCCGGCATCGATAACCGTTCCCGAGTAGCCCTTCCCGTAAACGGAAAGGGTTGCCGATACAACCCCAACGATGTCAACCGTAACGTGCCTTGCCCTATCCTTTAACTCCTCCACAACCTTCCAGAGGTGGCCCTTCCTCTCAACAAAGACTATAAACCTGCAGCCCTTTGGGAGCTTTTCGATGGAGCAGTAAGAAACCTCTATCTCTTCCGATGGAATGCCGGTTTCAGCCTCAACCTCTGCAACCATCATCTTCTCAAGGTTCCTTCCGCTGCAGAGGGGATATGAGGAAACCCTTACAAGTGTGCCCCTTGAGCTTATCCCTACCGAGAAGGCATCCCCTGAAGGGGTGCCGGTTCCGAACCTTTCACCGTCAAACCACTTTGTCAGCTCCGTTCCGATATCGACACCTACCATTTAACCTTCCACTCAAGAACTCTTCGCCTGTCCGTAAACGCCTCAACCTCAACGTGGGAATCCCCAAACGTGCCAAAGGAGTTTACCAAAAAGTAGTTGCACCTGACAGTCAGAAGGGGTCTTATCCTGTAGAACAGCTCCTCCGTCATCCCCGGAAGCTCCTTTATCTCCTCAAGCCTCCTTATGGGGCGAGCTTCAACTATGCTCTCGACGGCCGTCTCCGTCATCTCCGGATCAAGAGAGAGGAGAACCTCCTTACTGGCGGAGTTCACGTTCACCTTTCCGCTCCCGTAGATGGTGAGGTAGTCCTTCAGTGTGTTAAACGTTTTCCTGTCTATACCCTTAACGTACTCAATCTCGTAAATGCTCCTGAACGGCCTGTTTGATGGCCTGTACCCGAACTGCCCGTAGTAGAAGCTTTCAGCCCCGGATTCGGTAACCTCATCATCCCTGTCTATCCAGTCCTTCAGGGAGTAGGCAATTGAGCTGTCAAGGTTGAGGTTCTCAAGCAGCCTTAGGAGAAGCTTGAAGTTAACCGGCTTCGTTATGCTGTTCACGTTTACCTTGCCGCACTCATCGGAGATTGAGGCACCAATCCCTATTCCCCTGTAGCTGTAAACGAACGGTTTTGACCAGTCATCACCGACCCCGTCAAAGCCGTTCCTGTCCTGATTAAGGACGCTGACGGCAACCTTTACAGCAGAAACTGCCGCGTGGTAAGCCTTTACCCTGTCCCTCAGGAGGCTGCTCCTTGATGCCTCAAGGCTTGAGGAGTAGAAAGATGCGGTTACGACAGCCCCTATGACCGCCACCATGACAATGACGAGGAAGAGCGTGAAACCCCTCCTAAACGCCAAAGAACTCCCTGATTTTCCTCTCATCCGGAGAGTCTATAACTCCCTTCTCTGTGATTATTGCCGTTATGTTCTCATGGGGGGTAACGTCAAACGCCGGATT
The DNA here is from genome assembly GCA_964542865.1 of uncultured bacterium. Lineage (GTDB taxonomy): Bacteria > Aquificota > Aquificia > Desulfurobacteriales > Desulfurobacteriaceae > CAZJFY01. The sequence goes on from CAZIVU010000027.1 coordinate 5,149, forward strand.
CTTTACCTTCGCTCCCTGAGGAGCTACCCTGCAGTCCCTGCAGTGGCAGTAGAGAACCTCCTCCTCTCCCCTCTCCTCTATGGGTATCTCGGAACCTGACCTTATTGAGAAGTCAAACGTTGATGAGGGAGCGGCAATGTAAAACGGTATGCCGTGCTCCTTTGAGAGAACCGAAAGGGAGTATGTCCCGATCTTGTTTGCCGTATCACCGTTAAGGGCTATCCTGTCTGCACCGACGATGACGCACGATATCTCCCCGAGCGACATGAACCACCCTGCCATGTTGTCACAAATCAGGTAGTAGGATATCCCCTCCTTCTGGAGCTCCCAGGCTGTGAGCCTTGCCCCCTGAAGGTAGGGCCTTGTCTCATCAACGTAAACGGTCACCTCCTTTCCCATCTCAACGGCAGCCCTGACAACTCCAAGGGCAGTGCCGAAGCCGGCTGTGGCAAGGGCACCCGTGTTGCAGTGGGTAAGGATGCTCTCCCTTGAGGAGAGGAGCTCTGCCCCGAAAAACCCTATCTTCCTGTTCGTTTCAATATCCTGCCTCTCAATGTTTACAGCTTCCGTCTCAAGAGCTTCAACGATGTCCCCTTCATTCTCACCGGCTTCAACTATGGACTTCATCCTCCTCAAAGCCCAGAAAAGGTTTATAGCCGTTGGTCTTGTAGCTGCAAGCCGGTCTATGATAATCTCAACCTTCGACTTGAAGTCCACGAAGCTCCTGCTCTCCCTGATAACCTCCTTCGCACCGAGGGCAACACCGTAAGCCGCAACAACACCAATCGCAGGTGCTCCCCTTACAACCATCTCCTCAATGGCTCTGGCAACATCTTTGTGGGTTCTGCACTCCACCCACTCCTCCCTGAGGGGGAGCTTCCTCTGGTCAAGGAGCAGGAGTGAATCGCCCTTCCAGATTATGTGCCTTACGCCCTTCATCCCTGCTCCCTCTTAACAACGAGAACCGGACACTTTGCCTCCCTTATAACTCCCTTAGCGGTGCTTCCCATCTCGAGTATCCTCTCCATCAGACCTTTCCCGTGATAGCCTATGACTATCAACCTGACGTTCTCCTCATCGGCAACCTTGAGGATCTCATCCTTCGGGTCACCAACGTTCATGATGGTCTTAACTTCAAAACCCTTCTCCTTCAGCTCCCTCTCAACGTCCTTCAGCATATCCTCATGCCTTTTCAGGATCTTCCTCTCAAGCTCAGGAACGCTGGTATATATGGCAGCAACGTCAAGGGCGAAAGGGTCGTCAAGCTGTGGGAGGCTGAACTCAAGGGGATGTATCACGTGCAGGAGGATAACCTTTTTCGCACCTGCCTCCCTCAGCCTTACGACGTAACCCTTTGCAACTTCGGAGAGCTCCGAAAAATCCGTTGGGTAGAGAACCGTTTCAAAAAGCGGCATCCTGACCTCCCTTCTCAGCAGTTTTCGCCTTCTCCCAGAGGCGTTCCATCTCCTCAGGGGTGAGCTCCGATATATCCCTTCCCGACCGTCTTGCCTCCTCCTCCATAGCCCTGAATCTCCTCTCAAACTTGCCGTTTGCCCTTAAGAGGGCGATGTGGGGATCGATGTTGAGGAACCTTGAGAGGTTAACTACGGAGAAGAGAAGGTCTCCGATCTCCTCCTCAAGCCTTTCCCTGTCATTCCTTACCTCATCTATCTCCTCAAGCTCCTCAACCACCTTCTCCTTTACATCCTCAACGCTGCTCCAGTCAAAACCTACCTTTGCAACCCTCTTCTGGATCTTGAAAGCCCTCTCAAGGGGAGGCATCGCCTTCGGAATCCCGTCAAGGATGGAGCTCCTGACCTTCCCCTCCTTCCTCTTCAGCTCCTCCCACCTTTCCAGAACCTCCCCGGAGCTTGAAACCCTTTCACCGCCGAAGACATGGGGATGCCTGAATATGAGCTTCCTGCAGATGGAATCCACAACGTCATCAACGGTGAACTTGCCCTCCTCCTTAGCAAGCTGTGAGTGGAAGACAACCTGAAGCAAAAGGTCTCCAAGCTCTTCCTTCATATTGTCAAAGTCGGAGCTGTTCACGGCATCCACAAACTCGTAAACCTCCTCGATGAGGTAGGGGATCAGGGTTCTGTGGGTCTGCTTCCTGTCCCAGGGGCATCCTTCAGGAGACCTGAGCTTTTCCATTATTCTGACAAGGTCGTCGAACGTGTACTTTTTCAAATCTCCTCCTTCGATTAGAATTATACTTTGTTAACGCTGAATTTTGGAGGATCTATGAAGGTTGCGGTTCCTGTAAGGAAGAGGGGGACGGATGCCGAAATCCCCGGAGAATTTGGCAGGGTGCCACTCTTCGCCATCATAGAGGGTGAGAGCGTAACGTTCATCGAAAACCCGGGGGCAAGTTCAGGAGGAGGCGCCGGTTCAAAGGCAGCCGAGACCGTAATATCCACAGGAGCTGAAAGGGTTATACTGAGGAAGCCTCCCGGACCCCATGCATCCCGGATACTCCAAAGGGCGGGGATATCCGTTGAGGTATCAGCTTTCAGAACCCTTAGTGAGGTTATTGAAGCCCTGAAAAGCTCTTCTCACGGAGTTTAGGGACCCACAAATTTCCTATAATTCCCCCGGAGGTGATTATGGTCTACGTCTACAACACGCTGACGGAGAGGAAGGAGAGGTTCGTGCCGTTAGAGGATAAAAGGGTAAGGATGTACGTCTGCGGTCCTACCGTTTACGACCATGCCCACATCGGACACGCAAGGAGTGCAATAGTCTTTGACGTTATAAGGAGGTGGCTCGAGTTCAGGGGTTACGATGTGATATACGTCAGGAACTACACAGACATTGACGACAAGATAATAAGGAGAGCTCAGGAGGAAAACATCCCCTGGAGGGATGTGGCTGAAAAGTACATAAAGTCCTACGAAGAGGATATGAAGGCACTGAACGTGAAGGAGCCGACCTACAAGCCGAGGGTAACCGAGCACATCGAGGAGATAATCACGATGATAGAGGGGCTGATAGAGAAGGGGCATGCCTACCAGTCGGACGGGGATGTCTACTTCTCGGTTGAGAGCTTCCCCGAATATGGAAAGCTCTCAAAGAGGAACGTCAAAGAGCTCCTTTCCGGTGCAAGGATTGAGCCGGGGGAGAACAAGAGGAATCCCCTCGACTTCGCACTCTGGAAATCCTCAAAGGAGGGGGAACCGGGATGGGAATCCCCATGGGGGTACGGAAGACCCGGATGGCACATCGAGTGCTCGGTCATGTCCATGAAGTACCTCGGTGAGACGATGGATATCCACGGAGGAGGGCTTGACCTCATATTCCCCCACCACGAGAACGAGATTGCCCAATCTGAGAGCTACACCGGAAAGACCTTTGCAAGGTACTGGATACACAACGGCTTTGTCATGGTTAACAGGGAGAAGATGAGCAAATCTCTCGGAAACTTCTTCACGATAAAGGATATTCTGAAGAAGTTCAGCCCCGATGTTCTCAGGTTCTTCCTCCTCTCAACCCACTACAGAAGCCCTATAGACTTCTCCCACGAGAGGCTGAAGGAGTCCTCACTTGCACTTGAGAGGGTAAGGAACTTCATCATCGGCAGGAAAACCGTTGAGAGCCTTGAGGAGACGGGCGAAAGCTGTGAGGGGATAGATGTTGATGCTTACAGGAGGGAGTTCTACCTTTCAATGGACGACGACTTCAACACGGCAAAGGCTATCGGAACGCTCTTTGAGCTCCTGAGAAGGGCAAATCAGGTGAAGGACAGGGCTATCAGGGATGGGAAGATATCAAGGGGGGAGAAGAGGAGCCTTATTGAAGCTGCTGACTTCATAGAGGAGATGCTGAGAACGTTGGGGTTCAGGCTTGAGTTTGAAGGGGCAAAGGGGATTGAGAACGACCTCATTGAGCTACTCATTGAGGTAAGGAATGAGCTGAGGAGAAAGAGGGAGTTTGAGCTTGCGGATACGATAAGGGAAAGGCTGAAGGATATGGGAGTTGTTCTCGAGGACCTCCCTTCAGGGACGGTCTTCAAGAGGGAGATGTGATGGGAATCTACGACAGGGACTACTACAGGCAGAGAGAGGAGGAGAGAAAACCGAATTTCAGATGGGTTATATTGGCAGTTCTCCTGCTCTTAGCCCTGCTCGTGCTTATCAAGGTGCTCTAAGATCTCCTCAACCGTAACGGAAGCTGTGCCGAGCTTGCCGACAACGATTCCGCCTGCAACGTTTGCAATCTCAGCAGCCTCAACGGGCGTTGCACCGCTGCACAGCGAAAGCGTAAATACGCTTATGACGGTATCACCGGCACCCGTCACGTCGTAAACCTGCTTCGCCCTTGCCGGTATATGCTTCTTAAAACCTCTCCCTATAACGGACAACCCCCTTCCTCCCCTCGTTATGAGGGAAAAATCCAGGTTAAACCTCTCCATGAGGGCTTTCCCGGCCTCCTCGGCAAGCTCATCGCTTTCAGGCTTGATACCCGTTGCCTGAAACGTCTCCTTAACGTTCGGGGTCATGGTTGTTACGTTCCTGTAGATCGGAAAGTTCTTCTCCTTCGGGTCAAGGGAGACCACGATGCCGGACCTTTTAACCTTCTCAGCAACGTCGAAGAGCTCCGATGTCACAACCCCTTTCCCGTAGTCGGAGATTATCAGGGCATCAAACTCCATGAACCTGCCGGAAACCACCGAGATAAGCCTTGAATGGACATCCCCCTCTATGTAGTCCCTGCTCTCCCAGTCAACCCTGAGGAGCTGCTGGGAACCCGCAACTATCCTCGTCTTAACCGTTGTTGGCCTGCTCCTGTCCTCAAGTACCCCCTCCACATCGGCTCCCATCCTCTCAAGGGAGCTCCTCAGGAACCTTCCCCTCTCGTCAGCTCCAACAACGCCGGCAACCGATACGGAGCACCCCAGCGATATGAGGTTCCTGGCAACGTTTGCTGCCCCTCCGAGCTTCATGCTCGCCTCCCTTGCCTCAACAACGGGGACGGGAGCTTCAGGGGATATCCTCTCAACGTGGCCGAACACGTACTCATCAACCATGAGGTCGCCAACGATAAGTATCCTCTTCTCCCTGAAAGCCCTGAAAATCTCCTCAGCTATCAAATCAGACCTTCCCTTCTAAAGCTGAAAAACTTTGAAAGACCAAATATAATATGGTCAACTACGTCGATATCAAGCAACCTCCCCGCCTCCCTGAGAACGGACGTTGTCCTTATGTCCTCACTGCTCGGGTTAGGGTCCCCGGATGGGTGGTTGTGATAGAGCACAACGGAAGCTGCAAGGTCTTTCACCGCAGGGTTAAAAACCTCCTTGGGAGATATCGAGGAGAAGTTTATACCCCCTCTGGTCACCCTGTGTTTACCTATAACGTTTCCCCTCACATCAAGGGTAAGTATTCCGAACACCTCAACCTTCTCATACCTGAGCTCATCCCAGACGATGGAAGCAACGTCTTCGGGTGAGGTTATCCTCTCCACGCTCCTCTCGGAGCTGTAGGCTCTTCTCCCAAGCTCAATTGCAGCTTTAACGGTAGCGCTTTTTACCTTACCGAGCCCCCTGTAGGATGAAAGCTCACCTATGTGAGCTCTGACAAGCCCGGAAAGGCCGTTGAAATCCTTAAGAATCTGCCTTGAAAGGTCAATTACGTTCCTGTCCTTTACCCCGGATCTGAGTATGATTGCAAGAAGCTCCCCATCCGAAAGGGATTCAGCCCCGTACTTCAACAGCTTCTCCCTTGGCCTTTCAAGCTCTGGGAGCTCCTTAACCCTGTAGTTTCTTCTCATGCTTCAACCTTCTCAAAACCTCAGCACACCTGCTGCAAACGTCCGGGAACTCC
>CAZIVU010000027.1:11073-12380 GCA_964542865.1 uncultured bacterium
GCCTCAAGGGAGTGACCTATCAGCCTGCTCTCCCTTGCAGATTCAAGAGCTTTGTTGACAAGCTCCTTAACCTTAAGGAGCCTGTTCCACCTCGATATCAAGTCCTCATCTATCTCCTCACACATGGGGGGAAACTCCTCAAGGAAGACCGACTCCTCATCCCTGTGGGGAATGTGTGAGTAAACCTCCTCCATCGTGAACGACAGTATGGGAGCAAGGAGAACGTTAAGCCCTGTAAGTATCCGGTATATCGCCGTCTGTGCGCTCCTCCTCCTCCTTGAATCGGGAAAATCGCAGTAGAGCGTATCCTTAGCCATGTCGAGGTAGATTGAGCTCAAGTCGTTAAGGCAGTAGTTGTACACAGACCTGTAAACCCTGTTAAATGCAAACTCCTCATAGGAGCTCAGAATCTCATTCGCAACCTCGTAGAACCTGTTTAAAGCCCACCTGTCAACCTCTTCAAGCTCATCGTAGGGAATGCCCCTTTCCGGTGAAAAGTCAAAGAGGTTTCCGAGCATGAACCTGAAAGTGTTCCTTATCTTCTTGTAGCTTTCGGCAATCTGCTTGAGTATCCCCTCCGAAATCCTGACATCCTCCGTGTAGTTCTCGCTTGAAACCCAGAGCCTCAGTATATCAGCCCCGAACTTGTCTATCACCTCCTGAGGGGCGACCACGTTCCCGACGGACTTGCTCATCTTCCTTCCCTTCCCGTCAAGGGTGAACCCGTGGGTGAGAACGCACCTGTAGGGTGCTTTTCCCCTTGTTCCGCAAGACTCAAGGAGGCTTGCCTGAAACCATCCCCTGTGCTGGTCCGACCCCTCGAGGTACATGTCTGCAGGCCACTTCAGCTCCTCCCTCCTCTCAAGAACGGCCGCATGAGAGCTTCCCGAATCGAACCAGACATCGAGGATATCCATCTCCTTTTCAAAATCCCTTCCCCCGCACTCCGGACACGTAAAACCTTCAGGAAGAAGCTCCCCGGCATCCCTTACGTACCAGGCATCTGCCGATTCCCTCTCAAATATGGAGGCAACGTGGTCTGCAACTTCCTTGGAGATTACGTAATTTCCACAGCTTCTGCACCGGAAAACCGTTATGGGAACACCCCAGTACCTCTGCCTCGATATGCACCAGTCGGGCCTCGCCTCAACCATATTCCCTATCCTCGTCCTTCCCCAGTCGGGAATCCACCTGACCCTTTCGATCTCCTCCAGCGCCTTCTCCCTCAATGACGGGTTTCCGCTATCAAGGGAGATAAACCACTGGGGAGTTGCCCTGAAGATTACGGGCTTCTTACACCTCCAGCA
>CAZIVU010000028.1:0-11991 GCA_964542865.1 uncultured bacterium
TCGGAATTATCGTCCTTACCGTTGTCCTTGGATTCTCATCGTTCACCACAACAAAGGAGAACATTAAGAGGCAGACCTTCCAGAGGTTAACGGTTATCAGGGAGGCAAAGAGCCAGCACGTTGAGGACTACTTCTTCTACATTAAAAGCCTCCTGTCATCCCTTGCCGGGAGCAACCTTACGAAGCAGGCGCTGTTAGCGTTTGAGGATGGTTTCTACAGGCTCTATCAGGAGCTGAACCCCGACATGGACGAGGTGAGGGAAGCCCTTGAGGATGAGTACAGGAGCCACTACCTCAACCTCGTAAACTACTCAATACCCGGCTCAAGCAGGAGGAAGCCGCTCGATTACTATATCCCGAAAGACCCGAACGGGAAGATTGCCCAGTACATCTTCATAGTCAGGAACCCAAACCCGGTTGGGAAGAAAAACCTCTTCGTTTACAGCGAGGAGTTTGACTGCTCCTACATGAATGCTCACAGGCAGTTTCACCGTGACCTTAACAACATCCTTGGAAAGTTCGGGCTTTACGACATATTCCTCATAGATGGTAACGGAACCGTTGTCTATACAACGTTCAAGGAGAAGGACTTTGCAACAAACCTTCTCTCCGGACCTTACAGGAATACGGGGCTTGCAAGGGTTTTCAGGGAGGCGATAAGCTCAAAGGGAAGAGAGGTCTTCTTCTCAGACTTCAGCCCTTACGAGCCCAGCTACAACCAGCCGGCGGCATTCATCGCATCCCCCATAGTGTCCGGCGGGAGGAACGTAGGCGTCATAGCCTTTCAGCTCCCCATAGACAAGATAGACTCCATCGTGAACTTCAACTACAGGTTCTCAGACGTTGGCCTCGGGAAGACGGGGGAGGTTTACCTCGTCGGAGAGGACTACATGCTGAAGAACAACGTCAGGTTCCTTAAAAGGATTGAGGAACCGACCGTTAAGTCCGCAGGGACTACGATAGGCGTACTCAAGGTTAAGAATGAAGCCGTTGAGAGGGCTTTGAGGGGTGAGAAGGGGACGGTTATAACGGAGAACTTCCTCGGCAAAAGGGTCCTTACCTCCTACGGGCCTATAAGCATTCTCGGAAAGAGGTGGGCAATCGTTGCCGAGATAGACAGCGATGAGGTTCTCTCCGGCTTCTTCTCCCTTAAGAAGAACAGGCTTTTACTCATCTCAATCCTCTTCCTCCTCCTTATTGTTGCTGCTTTCCTCCTGTTTGTGAAGAGGAACATCGTATCCCCCCTTTCAAGGTTCACTGACATGACGAGGGAGCTTGCAAAGGGTGAGGGGGACCTCACGAAGAGGCTCAACATAGAGAGGGAGGATGAGCTTGGAAAGGCTGCAAGGTATTTCAACGCCTTCCTTGAGAAGATAAGGCTGATGGTGGAGAGGGCAAAGGAGTCCGCAGGGAGGAATATGGAGGTTGCTGAGGTTCTCAGGGAGAACGCCAAAGACGTGAAGGGCAGAATAGCCAAGGAGAACGAGTTTGTTGAAAGGGCTTCATTCATAGCCAGGAGCATTTCGGAGCCGATCAGGGGGTTCAGGGAGCTTATCTCAAAGTCTGAGAGTGAGGTTGAGGAAGCCGTTAAGAGGCTCAGCGTTGCAAGGAGGAGCATCGAACAGCTCAGGGAGACGATCGAGGAGACGGGAAGGGAGAACCTGAAGTCGGCTCAGGAGCTGAAGGAGCTTGACAGGAAGGCGGAGAGCGTCGGGAACATCATTGGAATAATCAAGGATATAGCCGATAAGACGAACCTGCTTGCCCTCAACGCCGCCATTGAAGCCGCAAGGGCAGGGGAAGCTGGAAGGGGCTTTGCAGTCGTTGCCGATGAGATAAGGAAGCTTGCGGAGCAGATTCAGAAGAACACGGCGGACATAAACAGCATCCTCAACGACATCGTTCAGTCGATATCCACCACGACGGACAGCATAAGCAGGGCAAACACAAAGAACGTTAAGTACCTTGAGAAGGTATCCCGTGAGGCGATAGGCGACATGGAGAAGGTAAATGAGAGCATGGGGAGAACGAGCGACGTATCAAGGACGATAAAGAGGACTTCGGAGGAGATTGTAAATCAGATAGAGAGTCTTATTGAGAACATAAAGGACATAGACAGCGTTTCAAAGCAGAACGCGGAAAGCATCGAGAACACGCTCAAGAAGATTGATGAGCTTTACAGGGAGATAGATGAGCTGAACAGGTTGGTATCGGCTTTTAAGACGGAATAGGCGCCTTCCGGCGCCCGATTAACCGACATTAACGCTTACCTCCTCGCTCTGCCAGAGACCGTGGAGGTTGCAGTAAGCGTAAGCCTTGAGCGTTGAGGTTTCCTCAAGCTTCACCCTGAAAGTAACCTCAGATGCAGCCCTTTCGGACTGGAAGTCTGCCCTTGCAACGAGGAAATCGCCAGCCCAGAGCTCTACGTACTCAATCCAGTGTTCCCTCGTGTTTGGGTGGGCAATATCCTTGCCGACAGTTACCTTCACGTCAAACCACTCTCCGGGCTTGACGCTTTCCGGTGCCTCAACAACCGGGGTGTGCTTCCTCTTTCCGGTCTCTTCCGGTCCAAACACCTTCATCCTTTCCTCCCTTCGTTTTTATTTGAGCATGCCCTGAACGATGACGTTCACAGCCTCATCCTCATTAAGACCTCTCGACATCAGTGTCTCCATCTGCTTCTTATCTATGCTTCCGATTGCCGCCTCGTGGGTGACCTTTGCGGTCTCATCGTTCACAACAACAACGGGAATTGCCTTCACAACAACGTCCTTTCCCCTTATGACCTCCGAGCAGTCTATGTGCCCCCTGCACATTGGAGCGTTCCCGTAGGTCTCCCCGACAAACTCGGCTTCAGTCCTGTCCATGGCTATAATCCTGCTCTTTGAAATCCCCTTTGCCCTTTCCCCGTCAAGGTGAATTACGTCCTTCACGTAGATGGTGTCATCCTTCTTCCCTATCATCTTCGTCTCGAAGACTGCCGTCCCGTTTCTCTCAACGTTTGCCCTTAAGACGATGTTAACCTTTCCAGCCCTTCCCCTCGTCTGCTTGAAGACGCTCTTGAAGTAGGCATCCTCACCGATTATAGCCTCCGTCTCCGTTTCAAGCTCAACGAACGTCTCCTCACCGTTGTAGTGGAGGTCTATGAACTCAAAACTTGCTCCCCTTTCAACAACAACCTTTAGCCTGTTTTTGTGCTTGAGCTTAATCCCCTCAGCCATCGCCCCGTAGACGACAAACTTAACGTTTGCCCCCTCTCCAACTATAATTTCTCCCTCCGTTGTCTGGATTTCCGTCCTCTCAGCCGCCCCGAAGCACAGGTTTACAGGCTCTTCAAGCTTTGTTCCCGGCTCTATGTAAACCTTTGTCTTCACTCCGGTGTCCGTTTCAACGACCTCAGACCTGACGCCGGGGGCGGGATACCTCACAACAACCCTGTTCCTGTCAACCAAGAGGTTGAACCTGCCCTCCGTAAACAGGTAGTCTGGAAGGCCTATGGCGGTAAACCTTTTTCTCAGTAAATCAAGGACTTTTCTATCAACCTTCACCGTCTCCTCCAACGAGCTCCGGTTTCCTTACCTCACAGGTTATGCACATCGTCTTGAACTTCTCACCGACAACTTTCGGGTCCCCTGTCTGTATAACCCTTCCGTCGCACATGAGGGAAGCCCTGTCAGCTATCTCGGCTATCTCCTCCCTGTGGGTTATCATCAAAACGGTAGAGCCGTTATCCCTTATCCTCCTGATAACGTTTGCGATCTCATCCATTGATGCGAAGTCTATGCCGGAGTCCGGCTCATCAAGCACGGCAAGCTTCGGCTTCATCGCGAGGATTGATGCAAGCTCAACCCTCTTCCTCTCTCCCCCTGAGAGGGAATCGTCAACGAACCTCTTAAGGTAGGAGCAGGGGTCAAGCCCTACCTGAGATAAGCACTCCTCAACGTCAAGCTCCTCATTACCCCTTCCGGAAATCCTCAGGAACTCCTCAACTGTAACGCCCTCAAACCTTGCAGGCTCCTGCCAGGCAAGTGTTATTCCGAGCCTTGCCCTCTCATCAACGGGCTTCCCGTTAAGGAGCGTGCCGTTGAAGATGATCTCTCCGGAAGTGGGGGACGTAAGCCCCTCAATTCCCATTATGAGCTTTGCGAGGGTTGATTTCCCAGCTCCGTTTGGTCCGAGGACGGCGTGGATGCTTCCGCTGCTCACTATGAGGTTAACGCCCTTGAGAATTGGCTTTGAACCTATGGACAACCTTACATCGTTAACTTCAAGAACCGGCTTCACCATCAATCCTCCTTTAGACTATTTTATAAGAACTTCCTTAAATGTCAATAGCTAATCCTTTCTTGTTGATAATCATTTTTAATAACATCCCCTCAAAATACCTTAAAATTATAGATTATCTCCGGAGGTAAGGTTGAGACTTCTCATAATAGGAGCCGGTCAGGTAGGAAGGGAGATACTGAAGAGGCTCAAACAGAGCTGGCAGATAACGGTAATAGATCACGACGAGAAGAAGCTGAAATCGATACCTGACCTGCTTGACAGTGAAACGCTTAACAGGACTGTCCTCCTTCAGGGGGACGGAACGAGCAGGCTCATACTCAAGAGGGCGGGGATTCAGGAGGCAAAGGTTTTAGTTGCATGCACGGGAGATGATGAGGCAAACCTTGAAATCTGCAGAATTGCCAAGGAGTTTCTGGTTCCCTCCATCTACGCCGTCTCAAACCACATGGAGCATGACAGGTGGTTCGAGAGGGAGGGTATAAACTTCGTTAACAAGGCTGTGGCAACCGCCTCCGTTCTTGAAACCCAGATAGAGTCCGGAATCATCGCGGCAACGAACATCGGGCTCGGGCAGGGTGAAATTGTTGAAGTAGCAATACTTCCAACGTCCATACTTGCAGGGTACCCCGTCGGGAAGTTTACGACAAAAAGGTGGAGGGTGGCTGCCATATTCAGGGGAAGGAGGCTTGTCCTTCCCAAGGACAGCACGGTCATAAGGCCCGGTGACAGGATCCTCCTTGTGGGAGACCCTGCCGTCCTGAAGCACATAGTCGGGCTCATCAGCTCCGGGGAATCGCAGTTTCCCCTCCAGTTCGGTTCGGAGGAGGTCATCTTCCTCCCCGAGCCCGATGAGAACGTGATGAAGGAGAGCTGCTACATCAGGGAGATTGCGAGGGTTTCCTCAACGGTTGTGTACCCCTGTTTCGGGGATGCTGAGAAGTTGAACCTGAGCTGCCACCCGAGAGCAAATGTGGTTCCGTTAAGCCAGTGTAAGAGGGAGTTCATCTCAAAGGTTGTGGAGAGGGAACCGGGCATCATCATCTTCCCTCCCTATGGAGAGGTTCCCCTTGCCGTGGGCATGAGGACGTTTCCCCTTGAGGTTGCAGAGATGCTTCTTGTCCCGGTTCTCATGGCAAGGGGAACGACCCCGTACAGGAAGGTTCTCGTTCCTATATCCGGCTCATTTTCGGGGTACAGGGCTCTTGAGATAGGGATAGAGATAGCCCTCCAGTCAAAATCGAAGCTGGATGCCGTTTTTGTATCCCAGACAGAGAGCAGCAGGAAGGTTGATGACCTCAGGGACAGGGTAAGGAAACTTTCAAGTCTCTACGGCATCAACATAGAGCTCAAAGTGAAGGTCGGAAATGTTGTAAATGAGGTCAGCAAGCTCAGCAGCAGCTACGACCTTTTAGTCGTTGGGGGAAGGAAAGGGATAAGGAGTAGCTGGTTCAACCCGTATCCTCCCTACTACATGTTCCACAGGGCAAAGTGTTCAAGCCTATTCATCTGCACGGGTAGATAATGGACAGCAGTTTTGTTCTGTCGATAATACTTATAGCTTTCGGGATACTTTTCATACCGTTCATAAGCAGGATGATAAGGGTTCCCGTTTCCGTGGGGGAGATACTCTACGGAATGGTTATAGGGAAATCCCTGCTCAGGCTTGTTCATGAATCCCAGTGGCTCGGGTTCCTCTCAAGCTTCGGCTTTCTCCTCCTGATGTTCCTTTCCGGCCTTGAGGTAAACTTTTCAAGGATAAAGTCCCTCCCTTTAAGGGAAAAGTCCGTAGTTATCCTTTTTCCGGTGATAACCTTCACAGTGGCAACCATTCTCGGACACCTGTTCGGGCTCTCGAGCATCGAGTCGATTGCCGTCGGAGTTATATCCGTTGGCGTTGTTGTTGCGGTTCTCAGGGAGAACCGGATTCTCAACTCAAAGTTAGGCAGGATTACATTCCTCACCGGTATATCTGGTGAGATCGTGAGTATCGCCGTCCTGACGGTTTTCTCAATACTGTTTAAGTTCGGCTTCGGGGTAAAATCCATTGTCAGCTTCCTTGAGATTGTCATCTACCTCCTGCTGGCAAGAATCCTCCTTTCGGTCCTCAGGAGTATTGTCTGGTGGTACCCGAACAGGATGAGGTTTTACTTTGAGAAGAGCCCATCCGAGATGGGGGCAAGGTTGAGCCTTGCCGTTATGTTTATCCTCTCAGCCGCCGCAACGACGATAAACGTTGAGCCGATACTCGGCGCTTTCCTTGCAGGTCTTATATTCTCATCAACGTTCAGGGATGTTGAGATAGTGGAGGAGAAGCTCACAGGAATAGGTTTTGGATTTCTTATACCCATATTCTTTATGTACGTGGGGATAAAGTTTAACCCTCCCGGCATAGACCTTGGATTTGTAAAGCTCGTCTTTACGGTTGTCGCTATGAGCTACGTTTCGAAGCTCCTTCCGTCAATCCTTCTGAAGTTTGCCGGGATCAGCCTCAGGGATGCCGTGTCGTCGGGATTCCTCCTGTCAGCTCCCCTTACGCTTGTCGTTGTTACGGCGGAGTTTGGAAGGTCTATGGGAGCTCTCAGCGAGTATCAGGAATCTGCCCTTATATTTGCCGCCGTCCTCATGGGGATAGTCTCCCCGATAGTCTTCAACAACATGAGGAGAGGTTAAGTTGAGGATAACAATACTTGATGGATATGTGGATGAGCCAACGTGCCTCGGCGTTCCCCCCTACATCTCAACGTATGTGAGGTACGTTGCCGGAGCCCTTGTGCTTTCCGGCATACCGGAAGAGCAGATAGGCTATGTGACCATCGATGAGTACAGGAGAAACGGCTCAAAGAGGGAAGCCCTCCTTGAATCCGACGTTGTAATCCTTATCTGCGGATTGACGGTTCCGGGAAGGTACCTTGGGGGAACTCCGATAACGGCAGCGGAGATAAGTGAGATAGCAAGTCTGGAGATGTACAAAGCCATAGGGGGACCGATAAAGTTCGGTTTTGCCATGAGAGGGGGAACGCTTGCAAGGGATATCGGGCTTGAGGGCTTTGACCTTTTCTCAAGGGGGGATATTGAGGTGGCAGCCTACCTCATCGGGAGAGCCGTAAAGGAGGGGAAGGAGCCTCCTAAGGGGAACTTTGACGGACTGAGAAGGGCAAGGGATGTTGACAGGATAGCCCCGCTGGGGGCTTTTATAGTCAGGCAGCATCCGAACTTTCCGAACGTGATATGTGAGATTGAGACGTTCAGGGGGTGCGAGAGGAGAAGCCGCTGCTCTTACTGCACGGAGGTTTTTTACGGAAGGCCAGACTTCAGGAGCATAGAGGGGATCGTATCGGAGGTCTCCTCCCTCTACCGGGAAGGGGTCAGGTACTTCAGGATAGGGAGGCAGCCCAACATCCTCGGGTACATGTCAAAGCCTTCCGAGGGGGAGTTCCCGGAGCCAAACGTTGAAGCCATCGGGAAGCTGTTCAGGATGGTGAGGAACGTCGGTGATTTGAGGACGCTCCACATAGACAACGTTAATGCCGGGACCATTGCAGCCTTTCCGGAAGCATCTGAGATGGCGCTCTCGCAGATTGCGATGTACGATACGGAAGGGGATGTTGCCGCCCTTGGCCTTGAAAGTGCTGACCCTGCCGTTATAGAGGCTAACTCCCTGAAGGTTGACGCTGAGGGGATAAGGAAGGCTATAAGGATAGTGAACAGGGTTGGTGCCTTCAGGGAGAGGGAGGACGGACTCTACAAGCTTCTGCCGGGTATCAACTTCCTCTTCGGGCTTCCCGGGGAGAGCAGGGAGACGTTCAGGATAAACGCTGATTTCCTGAAGTCGGTTGTTGATGAGGGGCTGCTGCTCAGGAGGATAAACATAAGGCAGGTTATGGTCTTCCCGGGAACTAAGCTGTGGAGCGAGAGCAGGAAGGTGCTCGTTAAGAACAGGAGGGAGTTTGAGAAGTTCAAGAGGTTCGTTAAGGAGGAGATAGACCTTCCGATGATGAGGAGGGTATTTCCGACAGGGACGGTGATAAGGAACGTTCTCCTTGAAGCCCACGATGGGGAGAACACCCTCGGAAGGCAGCTTGCAACCTACCCGATACTTGTCAGGTTTCCCGAGAGGATGGAGACCGGAAGGCTGGTTGATGCCGTTGTTGTAGGGCACAGGGAGAGGTCGGTTATAGGGATTCCTGTTCCGATAAGGGTAAACAGCGTTTCCCAGAAGGTTCTCTCCCACATCCCGGGGGTTTCAAAGAGGCTTTCCGGGGATATAATACTGAAGAGGCCGTTCAGGGATAAGGTCGAGCTCCTATCCCTTTTCCCCCAGCTGAAGGGGTTTGCAAAGTTTATCGAAATTTAGAGTAAGAGAGGTGGTTATGTTCAGCCTTCCTGAGCACGTTAAGAGGGTAAAGGTGTACGAACCGGGAAAGCCCGTGGAGGAGCTTGAGAAGGAGTTAGGGCTGAGAGACGTTGTAAAGCTTGCATCAAATGAGAACCCCCTCGGTCCATCCCCGAGAGCCGTGAGGGCAATAATTGACGACCTCAAGAACCTGAACAGGTACCCGGACGGGAACAGCTTCTACCTCAAGGAAGCACTTTCCGAGCACCTTAACGTTAACCCTGAGAACATCTTTGTGGGGCTTGGCTCGAATGAAGCCCTTGACATAATCTCAAGGGCATACCTCAGGCCCGGGAGGAATGCTGTCTACAGTGAGAGGTCATTTGCCGTTTACCCCATCGTTGTCCAGCTCTCGGGAGCAGAACACAGGGTTGTGAAGGCAAGGGATGAGTACTACATGGACCTTAAGGCGCACCTTGATGCTATAGATGGGAACACGTCCGTTGTCTTCCTTGCGAACCCGAACAACCCTACGGGGACGGCTTTCTCAAGGAGCGAGTTTGAGGATTTCCTGAGGGAGTTTCCCGATGACGTTCTCCTTGTCCTCGATGAGGCATACTACGAGTATGCCGTTGGAGCTGACTTTGACATTGAGAACGGGGTTGAGTACATATTTGAGAAGAACATCGTTGTAACGAGGACGTTCTCAAAGATTTACGGCCTTGCGGGGCTGAGGCTCGGCTATGCGGTTGCGAGGAAGGAGATAATAGATGACATGAACAGGATCAGGCAGCCCTTCAACGTAACAAGGCCGGCTCAGGTGGCGGGGGTTGAAGCCCTGAAGGACAGGATGTTTATAAAGCAGTCTCAGGTTGTCAATGAGGAGGGGAAAAGATACCTCTACGAACAGTTTGAAAAGCTCGGTCTGGAATACGTTCCAACGTACGCAAACTTCATACTTGTGAAGACGGGCTTTAAGAGCAGGGAGGTCTTCAGCAGGCTCCTGAAGAGGGGAGTTATCGTCAGAGCCATGGACGGGTACGGTTTCCCCTACCACATAAGGGTTACTATCGGAACGATGAGGGAGAACTTGAAGTTTATAAAGGCGCTTAAGGAGGTTCTCGGAGAGCTTTCTGAGGAGAACGTATGAGGGTAGCGCACATATCCGACACCCACCTTGGCTATGCCCAGTACAACTTAGTGGAGAGGAAGCTCGACTTCATGAGAGCCTTTGAGATGGCGGTGGACAGAATCCTTGAGATGGGAATTGATGTCGTTATCCATACGGGAGACATGTTTGAATCCTCGCAGCCCGATATGTTCACTTTCTCAAAGGCGATAGAGCAGCTTTCACGGTTGAAGGAGAAGGGGATTGAGGTCGTTGCCATAACGGGAAACCACGACAGAACGCTCAGGAAGGGGAAGATACCTCCCCAGAGGGTGCTGAAAGACCTTGGACTTTTGAGGCTTATAGAACCTTACGGGTGCATGGATCTGGACGGCATGGTTGTATGCGGGTTTCAGTTCATGCCGAGAGCTTTCGTTGAGGTCATGAAGGAGGAGAAGTTCGGTGAGTTCTCCGAGAGGGCTTCCGGGGGAAACTTCTCAATCCTGATGTTCCATCAAGCGATAGCGAGCTACCTTCCCTACGCTGACTCCTATGAGATGTTCATATCCGACCTTCCTGAGGGGTTTGACTACTATGCCGGAGGGCATATCCACAGCTTCATAAAGGAGAACGTCGGCTCCGGAATACTCAGCTACAGCGGGTCAACGGAGTTCAGAAGCTCAAGGGAGGCAGCAGTTGAGGGGGCGGTGAGGGGGTTTAACGTAGTAGATACGGAATCGGGGAAGTTTCTGAGGGTTAACCTTGAAGGGCTGAGGAGCTTTCTGGTTTACAACCTCAGCGAGGAGGATGCCGGGGAATCGCTGAAGCGGATAGCCGATGAGGTATCGGCACACGACAAACCGGTAGTTTTCATAAACTACACGTTCAGGTCCTACCCGATAGACTCCTTCAGGGAGGAGCTATCACTCATCGGGAGGAACTGCCTCTCACTG
Organism: uncultured bacterium; assembly: GCA_964542865.1. Lineage (GTDB taxonomy): Bacteria > Aquificota > Aquificia > Desulfurobacteriales > Desulfurobacteriaceae > CAZJFY01. Next base: position 10,682 of record CAZIVU010000028.1, read on the forward strand.
AGAATATCCTCAAGGAGAATCTCTGAGGAGAGCGCAGTCAGGGAATCGATAACCCTGAAGGAGGTCGTTGAGGACTACTTCAGGGATTTCCCCGTCCACGTGAGGGAGATAGCATCTGAGATAGCCTCAGCTCAGGTTGAGCAGGTAAGGGGTGTGCTGGAAAAATTTGCCGAAGAGGTCACGGGAAAGGATTGGAAATCTTCAGGCTTTTGAAAGATGCCCTCCTGGATATCCTCTACCCCGATTTCTGCGTATCCTGCGGGAAGTTCCTCTTCCTTGAGGGGAGCGAAATATCCTGCAGGGAGTGCTGGGATAGCTACTTCAAACCGTTTTTCGGGGAGAAGTGTCGGCTCTGCGGCTACCCGCTGAGGTTAAACCCGGGTGCGGGAAACGTCTGCGGTGGCTGTCTGAAGGGAAAAAGGTTCAGCTTTGACCGTGCGGACTTCTTCACGGTGTACAGCGGCATTGCGGACATAGCCATAAGGGAGGTAAAGTTCAGGAGGAGGAGAGGGCTTGCAGGGGTCATCGGGGAAACGATATCCGGACACCTTAACTCCTTCCTCATGGAAAACAGGGTTGAAACTGTCGTTCCCGTCCCTCTCCACGAAGAGGAGCTGGAGCAGAGGGGGTTTAACCAGTGCGAGGAGATGCTGAGGGGAGCAGGGGTAGGCTTTGAAAGGGCTGTCCGGAAAACGGTGAACGTCAGGAAACAGTCCTCCCTCAACCCCGTTGAGAGGAGGAGAAACGTTAGCGGAATCTTTGAGGTCAGGGGAAACATCAAGGCAAAGAGGGTCTGCGTATTTGACGATGTTATGACAACGGGTTCAACCCTTAACGAGATTGCGAAGATCCTAAAACAGTCAGGTGCAGAACAGGTGTTTGCCTATACGGTTGCAAGGGTAGTAAAGAGGGGCAAAAGCCCCTAAAAACTACCTCTTCTTGAGCCTTTCCATCGCAATCTTTATACTCGTTCTCAACCTCTCTATAGCTATGGCGAGCTTCGTTATCTCATCCTTAACCTTTGACTCATCAAGACCCCTGACACCTATGTCAACGTCAAGCTTCCCGACGCTTATGTCGTGAGCGGCTTTTGTGAGCCTTTCAACCGGGTCTATGATAACCTTTTTGGCAAACAGCCAGAAGAGTATCACGGCAAGCAGAAATGCTCCGACATCCCAGACGTCAACAAAAGACATGGCGAGCTTCAGAATATCTGGCGGAACTATCTTAACGCTTATGATTCCCCTGAGGTCTCCGATCTTGTAGCCGAACGGTACCCTGTCACCGTACTTGGCAATGAGGGCTTTCTT
>CAZIVU010000029.1:0-6992 GCA_964542865.1 uncultured bacterium
ATCCCTAAGGAGATACTTGAATCCCCGATAAAGCCCCTTTTTGAGCAGGTAAGGAGGCTCATGGCAACGTCGGGTTTTGTGAGCAGCACGGCTGCCCTCGTTATGCTGTGGTTTTCAAGGGGGATTTTCCTCTCCATTGAGCGAGCTTTCTGCGAGATCCTCGGGAAGGAAAACCCTGCAGGGTTTTTCTACAGGAACCTCGCCGTGATTCTTTCAATATTTATCCTCTGGATTCTCATGATAGTCTTCTACATCATCAAGTACCTTGTCATAATGCTCTTCCCATCAACCCCCTTAATTCCGTTTATCTCCTCTGTGAGCATCCTCCTCATACTCTTCTCAATCCTCTTTAACGTTTACTTCTTCCTGCTCCCCGTAAAGTTCCCCGTTAAGATAGTCCTGAAGGTTTCGGTCTTCGTCCTGTTAATGCTGATAGTATTCGAGAAGGCTTTTGTCTGGTTTATAGTTAACATCTCAAAGGTCAACATAATATACGGCTCATTCGCGGCTTTGATAATCTTCCTTCTGTGGATATACTACTCGGCAACGATGGTCCTGATAGGTGCAGGAATCCTGAAGGGAAGAATGATACTCGAGGAGATGGATGAGGGTAGTTGAGAGGATAGATGAGCTCTCAGCCACTTTGAGCTCCCTGAGGGGAAAGAGCATCGGGTTTGTCCCGACAATGGGGTACTTTCATGAGGGGCACCTCAGCCTCATGAGGTGTGCAAGGAAGGAGAACGAAATCGTAGTGGTAAGCATATTCGTGAACCCCATCCAGTTCCTTCCCGGTGAAGACCTAAACAGGTATCCGAGGGATATAGAGAGGGACAGGAAGCTTGCCGAGAAGGAGGGGGTTGACCTGCTGTTCATCCCGGATGAGAGGGAGATGTACCCTGAAGGTTTCTCAACCTACGTTGAGGTTTCGGGAATAACGGAAAAGCTGTGCGGAAGGAGCAGGCCCGGGCACTTCAGGGGCGTTACAACTGTTCTGTTAAAGCTGTTCAACGTAGTAAAGCCGGACAGGGCTTATTTCGGGAAGAAGGACTTTCAGCAGCTCAAGGTTGTCAGCAGGATGGTTGAAGACCTCAACTTCGGAATAGAGGTTGTCGGGTGCCCGACTGTAAGGGAAAAGGATGGCTTAGCGATGAGTTCAAGGAACACCTACCTTTCGGAGGAGGAGAGGAGGTCTGCCCTTTCCCTCTACAGGTCGCTAATCCTTGCAAAGGAGATGTTTGAAAGGGGAGAACGGGATGCAGAGACGATCAGGAGGAGGATTTCCGAGTTCATACTATCGCATCCCCACACCCGGATAGATTACGTTGAGGTGGTCGATCAGGAAACGTTTGAACCCGTTAAGAGGGTGAGGGAGGGAGACCTTATAGCCCTTGCCGTCTTCGTTGGAAACACGAGGTTGATAGACAACTGGGTTGTCGGAGAAAAGCTTTAGGAGGAGAGATGGTATACGAGATAACGCTTAAAACGAACGACAGGAGCCAGCTGATCGACATCACGCACCAGCTTCAATCGGTGGTTCTCCGCTCGGGGGTGGATGAGGGGATATGCACGGTTTACGTCCCCCATACAACTGCAGGGGTAACGATAAACGAGAATGCTGACCCTTCGGTGAAGAGGGACATAGTGAAGCACCTTGAGAAGCTCGTCCCGTGGAGGGAACCTTACTACGAGCACGCTGAGGGAAACTCTGCCGCTCACATAAAGTCAACGATTGTCGGGTGCAGCCAGACCATCATAATAAAAGGGGGCAAGCTCCTCCTCGGAACGTGGCAGGGGGTATTCTTCTGTGAGTTCGATGGGCCGAGAACGAGGAGGGTTTACGTTAAGGTCATCGGGGAGAAAGCTTAAGCTTTCTCCCCGCAGTACTTCTCAAGGAGAGAAGGTATCCCCAACTTGTGGAAGATTATGGATGAGGGGCATATTCCGGTGAGGGCGTAGAACACCATCATAAACCCTATAAAGCCTGTGAAGTAGAAGAGATACTCTGACCAGGTGAATCCGAGTATGACGCTGAGAATGATAAGGGTACCGGCAAAAAGCGTGGTTACCCTCTCAACGTACCAAGAGTCCGTTTTCGCTCTGTATATTCCCATTTTCCACCTCCTTCCTGAAGATTTCCTTGCAACCGTCCGGAACCTGCTCATATACCGGACTTAAAGGAAAGTAAGCATCCCCGTAGCATATCCCCGAAAGGTCACCATCCTCGTTGAAAACGAAGCAGTTACCGAAACACTTGCCCTCAAACGGGGCTACCTGAAGGGTGCCGTTTTCGGAAAGGTAAACGGAAAATCCCTCCTTTGAAACCTCTCCAAGGCTCACCTGCGGTATCCACATGCCCGTTATGTCAAAGTCAAGCACGTAAACCTTTCCGCACCTCAGCACCCTCTTGAGGTTGCCGAACGCTACACCGCTCTCCATGCTCCCCTTCACGAACTCCCACTCCATCGGGTCAACGGCCACAAGGTATGCCTGCGTTGAGTTTCCCTCCTCCCTGACCTTGAGGACAAAAGAGGGGTGGAACCTTATCCCCTCCTTCAGCCTGACGATGTTCCTCCTTATCGTGCTCTCAACCGACTTTTCAACAGAGGTTCCGTTCTCCGTCCTGTTCTCAAAGGGTATGGGAGCGGTAAGGTTACCTCCAAAGAGGATGGATGTTATAGCCTGAGGCCTGTAAAGGACAAGGATGAACGCAAAGAAGGCAAGGGTAAAGAGGATGAAAAGGATAAGGACTACGACTATCAGCTTTTTACCTACCTGCATCCGTCTCCTCTAACTCCTCCTTTGCCTTTGAGCCCCACTTCGATGCTGGGTCTATTTTATAACACCTCTCCATGTACCTTCTAAAAAGCCTCTCCCTTCCCCTCTTCCTGTAGATGTTTGCAAGCCGGAAGTATGCCTCCTGAAGCTTCGGGTACAGCTGAATGAGCCTGTAGTATATGTCCTTTGCATCATCAAGCCTTCCCTCTTTCTCAAGGATTTTCGCAAGCTCAAGGTACGCAGGGCTGTAGTCGGGATTGTTCCTTATGGCAAGCTGGAGGTTTTTCTTTGCCTCTCCGTCTTTCCCCATCTTCTCACACAGGAGGGCTATCCTGAAGTAGGCAACCTCCGGCGTAAGGTAGAGGGGGTTTTCAAGGGCTTTCATGTAGTACTTCCTTGCAATTTCAAGTTTCCCCTCGCTTTCAGCTATAAGACCGAGGTTGAGGTATGCCTCCGAGAAGTCCCTCTTCAGCGAAAGCGCTTTCTTCAGATTTTCCCTTGCACTTTTATAATCGCCCCTCATGTAGAAGGCAAACCCGATGGCGTTGTAGATTTTCGGGTCATCAGGTTTGAGCTTCTTCGCCTTATAGAGGTAGTTAAGGGCTACGGGAATCTCCCCCAAGTTGAGGTATGATACCCCTATCTGGTAGTACCCTTCAGCCTTCTCCTCCGGGCTCGGCTTGTGCTCCTTAACGGGAGGTGGAGGGGGCGGCGGTGTTCTTCTCCCCCCTTTCCCGCCAAAGAGCGGCCCGCATGAGGAAAGGATAAGAAGAAGTGCCAGCAGGAGAAATCTCATTTCCCACCCTTAATCAGGAATAGGGCTTCAGTCCTTGTCGGTTCCCTCCTCATTACACCTTTGATGGAGCTTGTAACGGTGAACGACCCGGGCTTCTTCACACCCCGCATTATCATGCAAAGGTGCTGCGCCTCTATCACTACCATAACCCCTTTTGCGTTAAGCCTTTCCATTATAGCAGTTGCTATCTGCTCGGTCATCCTCTCCTGAAGCTGGAGCCTCTTCGCAAAAACGTCAACTATCCTCGCAAGCTTCGAAAGGCCCGTTACCCTCTCGTTGTCGGGTATGTATGCGACGTGAGCCTTGCCGAAGAAGGGGAGCATGTGGTGTTCACAGAGGGAGAAGAAAGGGATGTCCTTTACTATAATCATCTCATCGTACTTTTCGGTAAAGAGCACGGTATGCCTTTCGGGAGAATCCCGGTACCCTGAAAGGATTTCACTGTACATGAGGGCAACGCGCTTCGGCGTCTCCCTGAGACCCTCCCTGTCAGGGTCCTCCCCTATTGCCTCAAGTATCTCCCTTACAGCCTTCTCAATCCTTCTCTGGTCAAACATCTTCAGCCGAGCTCTATCTGGGGTTTCATCTCTGGAATGGGAATCTCCTCCGCCTTCTCCTCAGCCTTCTTAGGCTCAGGGATTCTCTCCCCCCTCATAGCCATATCGATCTCCTCGTCGGTCAGCGTTTCCCTTTCAAGTAGAGCCTTTGCGAGGTTCTCAAGCTTATCGATGTTCTCGGTTATTATCTCCTTCGCCCTTTCGTACGCCTCATTGAGTATCCTCTTTACCTCCCTGTCAACCAGCCTCTTCATATCCTCGCTGATGAGCTCGGCAGGTTCCCCAAACTGCTCCTTAATCTTAACAGCTATGGGTCCTATCTTCTCACTCATTCCCCACTCGGCAACCATTTTCTTTGCAATCTCGGTCGCCCTCTCTATATCGTTTCCAGCTCCTGACGAGACCGAACCGAGGGCAACCTCCTCAGCAACCCTTCCCCCGAAGAGGACGGAAAGCCTGTCAAGCAGGTAGTCCTTCGTGTACGTGTACCTTTCATCCTCCGGGAGCTGCTGAGTTACGCCCAACGCCTTACCCCTCGGAATTATCGTTACCTTGTGAACCTTATCAGCCTTCGGAAGGAGCTTCGCTACGAGGGCATGTCCGGCTTCATGGTAGGCGGTTGATACCTTCTCCTCCTCGCTGAGGACGATGCTTCTCCTCTCAATCCCCATGGTTACCTTGTCCTTTGCCTCCTCAAAGTCCTCCATGAATATCTTTCCGTGGTTCTTTCTCGCCGCGATGAGGGCTGCTTCATTCACGATGTTTGCAAGGTCGGCTCCGGAAAAGCCCGGCGTCGATTTCGCTATGATTTCAAGGTCAACATCATCTGCAAGGGGTTTGCCCTCCGTATGTATCTTCAGTATCTCATACCTGCCCTTGACGTCTGGAAGGGGAACGTATATCTGCCTGTCAAACCTCCCGGGTCTGAGAAGCGCCTGATCGAGGACATCAGGCCTGTTCGTTGCCGCTATCACGATTATCCCGTCCGTGCTCTCAAAACCGTCCATCTCAACGAGAAGCTGGTTAAGTGTCTGCTCCCTCTCGTCATGTCCACCCGAAAATCCAGCTCCCCTCCTCCTTCCAACCGCATCTATCTCATCTATGAAAACTATGCAAGGAGCATGTCTCTTTGCCTGCTCGAAGAGGTCCCTTACCCTTGATGCCCCGACGCCGACGAACATTTCAACGAACTCCGAACCGCTCACGCTCAGGAACGGGACGTTCGCCTCCCCGGCTATCGCCTTTGCAAGGAGGGTTTTCCCCGTTCCGGGTGCCCCGGCGAGGAGAACACCTTTGGGTATCTTTCCACCGAGCTGCTGAAACTTCTTGGGGTTCTTGAGAAACTCAACAACCTCCGCTACCTCCTCCTTGACCTCCTCAATCCCCGCAACGTCCTTGAACCTGACCTTGGGCTTGTTGTCTATGAATATCTTTGCCCTGCTCTTTGCAAAGGATAGAGCCTTATTGCCTCCTGCCCCCATCTGCCTCATCATGCTTATCCAGAGGAGTATCAGGAATATCATCGGGAGCCATGAGACCAAAACTGTTATGTACCAAGGACTTCCCTCATCAGGCTTCACGTTTATCCTGACGTTGTTCTCGTCAAGCTTGTCTATGAGCTTTGGGTAGTAGGGGGAGTAGGTCTCAAACGGCTGGTTGTCCTTCGTCAACCCGACTATCTTCTGCCCCTTTATCGTGACCTCTTTAACATTTCCGCTCTCAACCTCCTTTAGAAACTGGGAAAATGGAACCTTCGGGCTTGAAAACTGGGGTGAGTTGAAGAAGTTAAACGCAAATATCATTACAAGCGCTATCGTAACCCAGAGGGCTATGCTCTTTGATATGTCCTTAAACCTGTTCATTCCAGCTCCTCAAAGTATCCTATGAATGGAAGATCTCTGTAGAGCTCATTCATATCAAGCCCGTAGCCAACGACGAACCTGTCGGGAATGTTGAACCCCACGTAGTCGGGCTTTATATCAACCTTCCTCTCAACGTCCTTCGAGAGGAGAACGCACGACCTTATTGACGATGGCTTTCCCCTCTCAAGAAACCTGTAGAGAAGCTCGAGGCTCTCCCCGGTGTCGAAGATATCGTCAACTACCAGCACATCCTTACCCTCAATGTCAATATCAGGAGTGTAGACAACCTCCGTTTTCATCTTCTCCTTTCCGTTGTAGCTCTTAACCCTTATGAAGTCAACGACGGTTTCCGTCTTCAGCTCCCTGACAAGGTCGGCAGTAAATATGAAGGCACCTTTAAGCACGCATATTACCGTAAGCACTTTCCCCGCGTAGTCCCTCGAGATCTCCTCGGACAGCTCCTTAACCCTTTTTCTGAGGGAAACCTCATCAATCAGCGTTCTCAGTTCCACCTTTAAACCTCACACAGATAAATCTCTTTCCTTCACGGATAATATATGCCTTCAAAACGTTGGGTATCCAGAGAATTTCTCCATCCCCCGTCGCAACGGCTATGAGCCTGTCCCTCTCGGTCTTCGGAATTTTCAGGTCGATGAGAACCCTTTTGAGCTTCCTCCTCCCGGACCTCAACCTTATCCAGTCCCCGGGCTCCCTTCTCCTTATGAGGATTCCCCTCCGCGCGTAATCCTCGGGGAAACAGAAGGTATCCTCACCTTCAAGTTTAACATCTGAAAGGAACAGTTCAAAAGTTCCGGAAGGTGTCTTCACCTCTGACGGAAGCCTCTCAACCCTGAAAGAGAACGGCTCAAGCCTTTTTAGCTTTCCAACCCTGAGGTAGAGCTGGTCGCTAACAGCCGAAAATCCCCCCTTTAGGTCAACCCTTTTAAACTCCCTCTCATTTACAATCCTCTCAATCTCCCTCAGCTTGGCCGAGCTGAGGGA
>CAZIVU010000029.1:7092-11851 GCA_964542865.1 uncultured bacterium
ACTCCCTCTCATTTACAATCCTCTCAATCTCCCTCAGCTTGGCCGAGCTGAGGGATTCCGATGAAACCCTCCTGAACGCCTCCTGAATCGATGATTTAAGGATGAAAGGGTGAAGCCTCCTCAGCGCTTCAAGCTTCACGCTAAAGCCGTCATCGGAGAAGGTAAAAAGCGAGAGGGCATCGTTTATGTACCTCTTGACGAAATCCTCAACCTCCCTCAGGTTCTCGCAGCTCTTAAGGAACGTCTCCTCAAGGTTCGGGTTTATCCTCCTTAGAACGGGGACGACATCAAGCCTTATGAGGTTCCTTGAGATGCTCCTTTCAAGGTTTGAGGAGTCAAGCTGAAACGGGATATCCCTTTCCATCAGGTAGTCCTCAACCTCCCTCCTGCTCACCTCAAAGAGGGGCCTTATAACGTTTCCCCTCCTCGGAAGGAATCCCCTTATCCCCTTCAAGCCGGTTCCCTTTACAAGGTTGAAGATAACCGTTTCCACAAGGTCTGAAGAGGTATGCCCAACGGCTATCCTGTCGGCTCGCTCCCTTTTTCTTATTTCCTCAAGGAACCTGTACCTCTCCCTCCTTGCAACTGCCTCAACGTTCCTCCCGCCGGATATCCTCCCGATGTTCCTCCTCTCAACGAAAAGCTTTATTCCCAAGTCCTTACAGAAATCCCTCACGAACCTCTCATCCCTTTCAGACTCATCTCCCCTCAGCATGTGGTTCAGATGTGCGGCAACAACATTGAAGTTTAACCTACCCTTTAACCTGTTGAGGACATGGGTCATGGTTACGGAGTCGGGACCTCCGGACAGGGCACAGATTACCGTCTCTCCCGGTTCTATGAGCTTGTACTTCTTTATCGTTGAGGCTATTTTTTCTTCTAATTCCATAACGGGCTTTTGTTTTTGGTGGCGACGGGTGGAGTCGAACCACCGACCTAGCGGGTATGAGCCGCTCGCTCTAACCACCTGAGCCACGTCGCCACGCGCGGTTAAAATATATTTGATGCTCCTTTAAATGTCAACGAATTTTATATAAAATTCACCATCCGAAACTTGGAGGTAGTTGTGGGTAAAAGGGTAGTTCTTGCTTACTCCGGAGGGCTCGATACCTCAGTAATAGTGAGGTGGCTCGCCGATAAGGGCTTTGAGGTTATAACCTACACCGCCGACGTCGGTCAGGGTGAGGAGCTGTCGGAGATAGAGGAGAAGGCTAAAGGTGCGGGTGCCGTAAAGGCTGTCATCGACGACATAAAGGAGGAGTTTGCGAGGGATTACTGCCTTCCCCTGATGAGGGCAGGAGCCCTCTACGAGGGGAAGTACCCCCTCATTTCTGCACTCTCAAGGCCGTTGATATCGAAAAAGCTGGTTGAGCTGGCGCACAGGGAGGGAGCCGATTTCGTTGCTCACGGCTCAACGGGCAAGGGGAACGATCAGGTGAGGTTTGAGGCTTCCGTCTGGGCTCTTGACCCTGACATTGAGGTCCTTGCTCCCGTAAGGGAGTGGGAGTTCAGCTCAAGGGATGAGGAGATTGAGTACGCCAGAAAGCACGGGATTCCCGTAAAGGCAACTAAGGAGAAGCCATACTCCTACGACAGGAACCTCTGGGGAGTTGCGATCGAATCCGGACCCCTTGAGGACCCCATGGTTGAACCTCCAAAAGATGCCTTCGTCATTACAGTATCCCCGGAGGATGCCCCTGATGAGCCTGAGTACGTTGAAATAGGTTTTGAGAACGGGATTCCCGTCTCCATAAATGGAAGTCGCTACTCGGAGCTCTGGAGGCTCATCGAAGACCTCAACGGAATTGCTGGAAGGCACGGCTACGGAAGGATAGATATGGTTGAGAACAGGCTTGTAGGGATAAAGTCGAGGGAGGTCTACGAATCACCGGCAGGGCTCATGCTGATAAGGGCATACGATGAGCTTGAGAGCATAGTCCTCGACAGGTTCACGTACCACTACAAGCTCACCCATGTGAGCCAGCCTTACGCTGACCTCGTTTACAACGGTCTCTGGTTCTCGCCGCTGAGGGAGGCTCTCGATGCCTTCAACAGGGAGGTTGCCGGCTACGTCAACGGCAGTGTAAGGTTCAAGCTCTTCAAGGGAAGCGCCGAGGTGGTGGGAAGGCAGTCACCCAACTCCTTATACATTGAATCGCTTGCAACCTACAGCCCGAAAGATACATTTGACCATAGAGCGGGAGGCGCCTTTACAAAGGTGTGGAGCTTACCGCTTAAGGTTTTTGGAAGAGTAAGAAAAATCGGCAGGAGGATGTAATGGCATATACCCTTGAGAAGAAGAGCGACGTTCTCTACTCGGCAACCATAACTGCGGAGCCGGAAAAGCTTGAGAAGGAGATTGAGAGCATAGCAAAGGCTATCGGGAAAAACGCAAAGCTCCCAGGCTTCAGGCCCGGAAAGGCTCCCATATCTGTAATAAAGAGGCACTTCGCCGACACGATAAAGGAGGAGCTTGTAAGACACATAGTCCCGGAGGAGTTGAACAGGCTCATAGAGGAGGAAAAACTGAAGCCCATTTCAGAACCTGTCATTGAGGAGCTTAACTACTCCGAACCGGAGAAGAGGTTTGAGTGCAGGGTCGCCTTTGAGGTAAAGCCCGAGATTGAGCTGAAGCCTGAGGACTACAGGGGAATAAAGGTCAAGAAGACAACGAGGAAGATAACGGATGAGGACGTTGAAAAGGTAATACAGTCTATAAGGAACAGGGAGGCAAAGTTCAATGAGGTTGACAGGGAAGCGAAGGAGGGAGACCTCGTTGAGCTTGAGTACACGGTAAAGGTTGATGATAAGGAACCTGAGGGACCAAAGAAGATTGCGGTTATCCTCGGGGAAAAACAGCTCTGGCCGGAGGTTGAGGCGGTTGTCCTTGGAAAGAGGAAAGGGGATGAGGAGGAGGTCTCCTTCGTCGCTCCGGAGGACAGGTCCGTTTACGGGGAGGTTGCCGGCAAGAAGGTTGACCTAAAGTTTAAGGTTCTCTCCGTAAAGGAGAAGGAGCTTCAGGAGTTAAACGATGAGTTTGCAAAAAGGCACGGCTCCGAAAGCCTTGAGAAGATGAGGCAGGAGATAAAGGAGGAGCTTGAGCTATCAGAAAAGCTCAAGGAGGAGGAGGAGGTTGAGGATCAGATAATCGACACGCTCCTCTCAAAGGTCAACATCCCCGTTCCCCAGTCCATGCTAAACGTTGAGATAAGGGCTCAGGCTGAGAATCAGGTCAGAAGGCTCGCACAGTTCGGCGTTAACGTAAAGCAGATAAACCCCCAGACGGTGCTTGACATGGTGAAGCCAACTGCCGAGAAAACGGTAAAGGTCAAGCTCCTCCTTGAGAAGATAGCGGAGCTTGAGAACATAGAGGTTACAGATGAAGACCTTGATGAGGAGATAAAGAAGCTTGCAGATACCGCCTTCAAGGGAGACTACGTTCTTGCAAGGAAGTCCCTTGAGGAGAAGAACCTCATCCCCATGATAAAGCAGGATGTGCTCAGGCAGAAAGCCCTCGACCGCCTCATAGAGCTTGCCGATATTGAGGAGGCGGAAACCTCAGAGGAAGGGGGGAAGGATTAAGTCCTTCTCCCTTAAAGTTGATGAGAGAACGTTCCTTGAAGCTGAAAAGGAGGGAAGCTCAAGGGAGTTCTTCTTCAAGCTCCTCAAGCTCCTTTCAAAGGGCTCATTCAAAAGGTCCTATATCAAGTCCCTCCCGGATTTTGAGGTCGAGAAGCTGATAATTGAGATTGTGAAGGAGAACGGACTTGAACCCTACTTCGACATAAAGGGCTCCAGGAACATCTACAACGCCCTCAGAAAGGCTCTCAGGGCAAAGTTTCAGGGGGAGACGGAGAAGGTATGGGAGGGCAAGCTCTCAAACTGGAGGGCTGAGTTTGAACACAAGCTCAAGCTTGCAACCAAGAGGTACTACATAGAGGCTGGAGGAAGGGAGAACGTAAGGAGGCTCTACGGCAGGGGGTGGATAGTTCCATCCTACATCGCAAAGAAGGGGGAAGTTGACGTTGACGGGCTCTGCCGTGAGGAGTTCCTCAAGGAGAGGCTCTCTCTCTGGCTCTCAAGCCCCGCCTTCAAGAGGAGGGAGAAGGTACTCAGGGACACGATTAAGGCATACCTCCTTGACTGCGTTGAGCTCTCTATATACAGCCTTTTTGCCCAGATTGAGGGCGTTATCTGGGATTTCTTCGTCAGGGGAAACGTCCTTGAGGCTGACATTGAAGCGCTCATAAAGAAGAGGAACAGGAAGTTCGTTACCGTTCAGTATGCCCTCAAGGTTATTCTTGAGGAGATATTCGGCACGGATGTGGGAATTCCCAAGTTCTTGGACTGGGTCAAGTTCATCGAGTTCAGGGATGATGGAACTCTGAACAGGCACGCTGTCCAGCACGGCATTTCGGTAAAGTTCGGGACTAAGGAGAACTTCCTGAGGCTGTTCCTCCTCCTGGACTTCCTCTACGAGGTCTTCTCCTACTCTAAAAGCTGACAGTCTCAAGGTCAACGTTTTCCTTAATCCACTCAACGTAGTCCCTAATCCCCTCTTCGATCTGGATTTCAGGGTGCCACTTGAGTATCCTATCCGTATCTGAAAGGTCTGCCTCCGTGTGGTTCTGGTAGAACCTGAACGGGTTGTCGAAGTAATCAACCTCAACGTCAACCTTGAGGCTCCTCCTTATCTGGTCAAGAAGCTCGTTGAACGTTCTCGCCCTCCCCGTCCCAACGTTAACGATTCCGCTCTCCA
>CAZIVU010000030.1:0-11670 GCA_964542865.1 uncultured bacterium
GGGGATATGAGACCTCCTCCCCCGACGCCGAGGAACCCCGATACGAAGCCTGCAACGGCTCCAACTATCAAGGGGTAAACGGTGGAGGAGCCCTCGTTCATAACCTCCCTTTTTGGTATGTAAACCATAAGCCCTGCGAAGAAGAGGAATAGTGTAAAGGCTATTCCCACAACCCTTTCGGGAACGAGGTGTGATAAGTATGCCCCGATTGGAGACATGACGATTGAGGAGAGCACTATGGGAACCGCTAACCTAAAGTCAACAATTCCCCTTTTAAGGTTGTGGAATGTTGCCGATGACATGGAGAGGAAATTGGTAAAGAGTCCCGTTGGCCTTGCAACTGGGAACGGAACCCCTAAGAATACGAGGATGGGGATGAGAATAACGGCTGCCCCAATTCCGCCGAGCGCAAAGATGAACGATGAGAGGAAGGATATTGAGCTTATCTCAATCAGGTTTCCAACCATATCACCTCCACTTTGATTATAGGAAAATCTTCGGTTATGGGACTGTTTGAAAATTGGCGGGGTCGGGGAATTTGAGGAACCCTTCGGACGGAACCCTAAGCAGCTGTAATAGATATCAACCCCGGCACTCCTCAAAGCTACACCTTCGGCAACCGAAGAATCTCAGGAGATACATGAGAATTTTTCAAACACCCTCACAACGCCTTACGGCGTCGCTCCGTATCCCTTACGGAAGGGAACTTAGAGCGTAAGTTTGGTTAAACCTCTATCGACCGCACAAGCTCCCTGTTCCTGATGTGCCACTCAACCGTTCTCCTGAGACCCTCCTCAAGGGAGATTTCAGGCTTCCAGCCAAGGAGCTTTTCAGCCTTTGTTATATCCGCCCATGTCGCCTTGAGGTCTGCCCTGTGGAAGGGCTTGTAGACCTTTTCTGCCCTCTTCCCGAGGTAGTTCTCAATCAGCTCGACCACCCTGTTGAGCTCGTAAGGTCTGTTCCCCCCTAAGTTGATTATCTCGTAACCCGTTCGGGTCTCAAACGCCTTAACGGTTCCCCTTGCTATATCGTCAACGTACGTGAAGTCCCTGCTCTGGCTTCCATCCCCGAATATCTCAACGGGTTTCCCCTCATCTATCCACTTTATAAACCTGAATATGCTCATGTCGGGTCTTCCCGCAGGACCGTAAACTGTAAAGTACCTTACAACCGTCACATCAATTCCGTAGAGGTAGTGGTACGTGTAGGACATCACCTCCGCCCCCTTCTTGCTCGCTGCGTAGGGGGAGATGGGCGTGTTGACGGGAAGGGACTCCTTGAACGGCATGGGCTGTCCGGCGTAGAGGGATGAGGTTGAGGCGAGGACGAACTTCTCTATCCCCCTCTTCCTCATAATCTCAAGGAGGTTTGTCGTTCCGAGCGTGTTTGTTCTCACGTAAACAAAGGGGTCTATGAGGCTGTACCTTACCCCTGCCCTTGCGGCAAGGTTTATAACCCCCTCAACTTCATTGTCCTCAAAGATCACGGTGAGAGCCTCAAGGTTTTCGATGTCCACCCTGTAGAACCTGAACTTTTCATACCTTTCAAGTCGAGAAAGCCTGTACTCCTTCAGCCTTACGTCGTAGTAGCTGTTGAGGTTGTCAACGCCGATTACGCTGTATCCCCTCTCAAGAAGCTCGATGGCTGTTCTGTAGCCTATGAACCCGGCTGCTCCCGTTAACAGAACTCCTTTCATCTTCTCTCCTTGCGGGAATTATATAAAATAGCTTCAAAACGGTTGGGGAGGTTTGAGATGTCGGAGGAGAAGCTTGATCACCTTCTTAAGGAAGCCGGGGTAATAGAGCCACCGGGGGACTTCGTTGAGGAAGCAAACGTAAAGAGCTATGAGGATGAGTATGGAAGGTTCAGGGAGAACCCGGAAGCCTTCTGGGGTAGCGTTGCAGAGGAGCTTTTCTGGTATGAGAGGTGGAGCAGGGTTCTTGAGTGGGAGTACCCCTATGCTAAGTGGTTTGTCGGGGGGAAGACCAACATAACCGTTAACGCCCTTGACAGGCACGTTAAGGGTGGAAGGAGGAACAAGGTTGCCTTCTTCTGGGAGGATGAGCTTGGGAACGAAAGGGTTGTTACCTACGGAGAACTCTACAGGCTCGTCAACAGGTTCTCAAATGCCCTCAAGGCGGCGGGCGTTGGAAAGGGTGATAGGGTTGTCATATACATGCCCCTCGTGGTTGAGCAGGTTGTTGCGATGCTCGCCTGTGCAAGGATCGGAGCCGTTCACTCCGTCGTGTATGCGGGGTTCAGCGTTCCGGCTCTTCGCCACAGGATAGAGGATGCTGAGGCAAAGTTAGTAATCACCGCAGACGTGACTGTGAGGAGGGGAAGGGCGATACCCCTTAAGAGGATTGTTGACGAGGCTATAGTGGACCTTCCCTTCGTTGAGAAGGTCGTCGTTCTCAGGAGACTTGAGCCGAAGGTTGACCTGATTGGGGAGAAGGAGGTTGACTTTTACGACTTCATGAGGGGGCACATTGACTACTGTGAGCCCGAGGTTATGGATGCCGAGGACCCCCTATTCATCCTCTACACGTCCGGTTCAACGGGCAAGCCTAAGGGCGTCGTTCACACAACCGGCGGCTACATGGTCGGCACGTACTACTCGGTTAAGGCGGTTTTTGACCTGAAGGACGATGACGTTTTCTGGTGCACGGCTGATCCCGGGTGGATTACGGGCCACAGCTACATAGTTTACGGTCCCCTCGTTGCGGGGGCAACTCAGGTTATAGCTGAGGGTGCTCCGAACTACCCGGACTTTGGAAGGTGGTGGAAAATTGTTGAGAAGTACGCTGTGAACATATTCTACACCGCACCGACAGCCATAAGGATGTTCATGAGGGCGGGGGAGGAGTGGCCAAACAGGTATGACCTCTCATCGCTCAGGCTTCTCGGAACGGTCGGGGAGCCGATAAACCCCGAAGCGTGGCTGTGGTACTACAGGGTTATCGGGAGGGAGAGGTGCCCGATTATAGATACGTGGTGGCAGACGGAGACGGGAGCCGTTATGATTACCACGATGGGCGGCCTTCCCATGAAGCCGGGTAAAGCCGGGAAACCCGTTCCGGGAGTTATCGCTGACGTTGTTGACAGGCAGGGGAACAGGGTTGAGGACAACAGGGGAGGATTCCTCGTTATCAAGCACCCGTGGCCATCCATGATGAGGACGATCTACAGGAACCCTGAAAGGTATGAGCAGTACTGGAACACAATCCCCAACTGCTATACGGCAGGAGACGTTGCGGTGAGGGATGAGGACGGATACATAATGATTCTTGGCAGAGCTGATGATGTCATAAACGTCTCCGGACACAGGATAGGGACGATGGAGGTTGAATCCGCCCTCGTTTCACACCCGGCCGTTGCGGAAGCTGCCGTCATCGGGAAACCTGACAGAGTTAAGGGTGAAAGGATTAAAGCCTTTGTCATCCTCAAGAGCGGGTATGATGCCTCCGATAAGCTTGTTGAGGACCTGAAGTACCATGTGAGGATGGAGCTCGGCTCTTTAGCTGTTCCCTCCGAGGTTGAGTTCGTTGAGAAGCTCCCCAAGACGAGGAGCGGTAAGATAATGAGGAGAGTTCTGAAGGCAAAGGAGCTTGGAATTGACCCGGGAGACCTTTCAACGCTTGAGGATTAAGGGCATTCCCGTTTTGGTAGAATAGCGGGCTACAAGTTTTTGCGGGGAAGAGATGCACATAGCTCGTTTGAAGCTAAGGGGCTTTAAGTCCTTTGCCGATGAAACGGAGATAAAGTTCCTGAGGGGGATAAACTGCATAGTCGGTCCAAACGGCTGCGGGAAAAGCAACATCGTTGATGCCCTCAAGTGGGTTGTTGGTGATACCTCATCGAAGGGGATGAGGGCATCAAACCTGAAGGATATGGTCTTCAAAGGTGCTGAGGGGAGGAGGGGAGCAAGAACTGCGGAGGTGTCGATAACCCTCTTCAGCGATGAGCTCTTCCCATTTGAGGAGATCACGGTAAGCAGGAGGATAAGGAGCAACGGGGAGAGCGAGTTCTCCATAAACGGGAAGAGGGTCAGGTTAAAGGACGTTCAGGATCTCTTCCTTGATATCGGGCTCGGAAACAGGAACTACAGCTTCTTCGAACAGGGTCAGATTGACAGGGTGCTGAGGCTTAAGCCAACCGAGAGGCGGCTTCTCATAGATGAGGCGGCGGGGATAACGAAGTTCAAGGAGAGGAAGGAGGAGACCCTTAAAAAGCTTGAGGAGGCAAAGTCAAACCTTGAGGTTGTAAAGCAGGTTCTCGGAGAGGTTGGAAGGAACCTGAAGTCCCTGAAGGTTCAGGCTGACAGGGCAAAGGAGTACAGGAGGTTGAAGTCGCTTGAGAGGGAGACGGAGCTCTTGCTTAACGGCTTGAGGTTGAAGAGGCTCAGGGAGAAGAGGGATGCCCTCTCCGCCGAAAAGGAAGCCCTTGAGGAGAGGAAGGCGTCCATCGAGTCCGACATAGGAGTGATGAGGGAAAACCTCTCAGACCTGAAGTCCGAGCTTGAAAGGGTTGAGAGGGGGATTAAGGATGCCTCTGAAAGGCTCTTTGACCTTGAGAAGAGGGAGAGGGAACTGTCTGTAAGGGGTGAGTTCCTCAAGAGGGATGTTGAGGAGCTCAGGAAGGAGATTGAGAACCTATCCGGTGAGCGGAAGGAGAAGGAGAGGAAAGTTGCCGAGCTGAAGGGGGAGATAGGCTCCCTCCTCTCGGAGAAAAGGGACATTGAGGATGAGATATCAAGGCGCGAGGCTGAGCTTTCCTCCCTCCGCGAGCGGATAGCCGGCAAGGAGAGGGAAAGGGCAGAAATCAGGAGGGATATAGACAGGGTAAAGGAGAAGCTCCTTCAGGTTAAGGGGTCAATATCGGAGCTCAACGTTGATATAGCGAGGGAGAGGGAGAGGGAGCGGTTCTCTGCTGAGGAGAGGAGCAGCATCCCTGCTGAGATATCAAACCTCAAGAGGGAGCTTTCCTTTTACCTTAAGGAGATTGAGAAGAGGTCTTTGGAGCTTCACGGAATTTCCCGGAGAATAGAGGAGTTGTTGGAGGAGAAGGAAGAGCTCCAGTCCCTTATGGACGAGAAGGCTGAGGCTGTTGAGGAGATAAGGGGGGATGTCTCCGATTTAAGGGAGAGGGTAGCATCTTTAAGGTCAAGGATTGAAAGCATAGAGGAGCTCCTTAACTCCTTTGACTTTGAGAAGCTTGAGAAGATGATAGTTGAAAGCGGGATGAGGGGGAAGGTAAAGGGTTATATAGGTTTGCTGTTAAACCTCATAGAGGTTGATGAGGGGTGGGAGAAGGCAGTTGAGGCTTACCTTTCAAGGTTCGGAGCCGGCATAGTTGTCAAGACGTTCGAAGACGTTGTCTGGATAAAGGAGAGGGTAAAGGGAAGGGGGAAGGCGCTCGTGCTCTCCGCCGATGTCAAGCCTTTAAAGGGAAAGTACTTTGAGGATGCAACGCCCCTGCTCTCCCACGTCAGGGCAAGGGATGCAAGGGTTTCTGACCTCGTAAACGTCATCTTCTCAAACGTTTTCTACACATCGTCAAATGCCCACAGACTTGCAAGGGAAAATCCCGATTGCATCTTCATAGATAAGGACTTTAACGTTTTCAGCGGCAAGGGCTCAATAGTCGGTAAGGTTGAAAGCAAGGGCATCATTGAGCTTGAGAGAAAGCTTGAGGGACTCAAATCGGAGCTTAAATCCCTGCAGGAGGAGCTTGAGGAGAGGAGGAGTTCCCTATCATCTGCTGAAGAGGATATGAAAAGGTTGAGGGCAAAGGTTGAGGAGCTTGAGGAGAGGGAATCCGGGCTGAGGGCTGAGAGGTTCAGCCTTGAAAGGGAGATGGGGGAGCTTGATAGCAGGGCAAAGTCGAGGAAGGGCAGGTTGGTTGAGCTTGAGAAGAGGCTCTCCGAGCTTGAAAGCTCAAGCAGCAACGCCTCATCCATCATATCGAAGCTTGAGGAGAGGCTGAACGATTTAGGGGCTGAGGAGGAGAGGCTCTCACAGTCGCTGAAAGACCTTGAGGCGGAGCTTTCAAGACTGAATCAGGAGATTGCAGGGCTCAGGAGAAAGGAGTCATCGGAGAGCTCAGCCATTGCCGTCCTGAAGGAGAAGCTGAGGAGCTTGGAGGATGCCATATCGTCAAGGAGGCACTCCCTCAAGTCCTTGGAGGAGGATGTGGCTGGCTTCGGGAGGAAGAGGGAGGAGCTTTTCTTCAGGATGAAGTCGGGAGAGGAGGAGCTGGTATCCATTGGGGATACCCTCTCAGGTGTAAAAAGGGCTGTTGAGGGTGCAAAGCTTGAGCTTTCCTCCCTCGAGGAGAAGAGGTCTTCCCTCCTCAATATGGTGAGGGAGAATGAGAGGCTCCTGAAGGAGAAGGAGGAGAGCCTGAAAGGTATTCTTAAGGAGATTTCGGACAGGGAGATTGAGGTTGCAAAGCTCAACGTAAAGGAGGAGGAGATTGTTGACTCCATCCTCTCCCTCGGCGCTTCCATATCCGGCGCGCTTGAGAGGGCTAAGGGTGATGAGGAGGAGCTTAAAAGGGAGCTTATTGGGATAAAGGAGAAGTTGACGGGGATAGGGGCTGTCAACTTCCTTGCGGCTGAGGAGTATGAAAAGTTAAAGGAAAGGTACAGCTTCGTTCTGGAGCAGGAGAGGGACCTTCTCGATTCGATAAAGAACCTCAACGAAGCCATCGAGAAGCTTGACAGGGAGATAACGGAAAGGTTCAGCAAAACTTTGAGGAGCGTTAACAGGGCTTTCAGGGATATCTTCAGGAGGGTCTTTGGAGGGGGAAAGGCAAGGGTCTACACCGTCGGGGATGATATCACGACTGCCGGCATAGAGATAGAGGCAAAGCCGCCGGGCAAGAAGCACAGCAGCATCAACCTCCTTTCCGGAGGGGAGAGAACCCTTGTTGCCCTTTCGCTCCTCTTTGCCCTCTACTCCGTAAAGCCCTCCCCCTTTGTCGTCCTCGATGAGGTTGATGCTGCCCTTGACGATGTTAACACCCAGAGGTTCACGGAGCTCCTTAAAGAGCTTTCGGAAAAGACGCAGGTTATAGTTATCACCCACAACAAGCTGACCATGGAGATTGCCGACATCATATACGGGGTTACGATGGAGGTTCCGGGTATATCGAAGGTGGTCGGTGTCTCCTTTCAGACGCTTGCCCCTGCAAGCTTGTAATCGGTCGGATTTTCTAATATATTACTCCAGAACAACTCACCCTTTCGGACTCAGGGAGTGGTGCCTTCGGGTTCTCCCTGGGGATGAAGAGAGGGGAGGCATAACCAACAGAGGAGGAAAGATGGAAGAGAAGGAGATTCAGGAGAAGGAGCAGGTAAAGGAGGAGTTCCAGCCAAGACCTGCCGGAGCAAGGGTAACGATGAAGGAGCTTCTCGAGGCGGGAGTCCACTTTGGCCACCAGAGGGAGAGGTGGAACCCGAAGATGAAGAGGTACATCTTCACCGAGAGGAACGGCATCCACATCATCGACCTTCAGAAAACCCTCAAGGCGTTTGATGAAGCCTACGACTACATCTCCGACCTCGTTGCAAACGGCGGGAAGGTTCTCTTCGTCTGCACGAAGAAGCAGGGTCAGGACATCGTAAAGGAGGAAGCCGAAAGGTGCGGGATGTTCTACATAAACAAGAGGTGGCTCGGCGGTACCCTGACAAACTTTGACACAATAAGGAAGAGCATATTCAAGCTGAAGATGCTCAAGAAGATGGAGGAGGAAGGAGTTTTCGATGCCCTCCCAAAGAAGGAGGCTATGAGGCTCAGGAGGAGGAAGAACAAGCTTGAGACCTACATAGGCGGCATAGAGGATATGAACCGCATACCCGATGTCCTTTTCATAGTTGACGTTGTCAGGGAGGAGATTGCCGTTTCCGAGGCAAGGAAGGCCGGCGTTCCCATCGTCGCTCTCGTTGACACCAATGCCGACCCCGACCTCATAGACTACCCGATTCCGGCAAACGATGATGCCATAAGGGCTATAAAGCTTCTTACCTCAAGGATTGCCGATGCGGTTCTTGAGGGGAAGGCAAGGTCTGAAGCCCTGATGCTTGCAGAGGGGGAAAACCCCGAGGAGTTCATCCCTGAAGAGTAAAGGAGGAGAGATGGCTGATATATCCATGGAGTTAGTTAAGGAGCTGAGGCAGAGGACAGGTGCCGGGATTGTTGAGTGCAAGAAGGCACTTCAGGAAGCCGGCGGGGATGTTGATAAAGCCGTTGAAATTCTAAGGAAAAAGGGAGCCGCAAAGGCTCAGAAGAAGGCCGGGAGGACTACGGCTCAGGGTATCGTTGCATCCTACATACACGCTGGGGGAAAGGCTGGAGCTTTGGTTGAGGTAAACTGCGAAACGGACTTTGTGGCTATGACCGAGGATTTCCACAACCTTGCAAGGGAAATTGCGATGCAGGTTGTTGCCATGAACCCGAAATACGTTTCCCCCGAAGATGTTCCGGATGATATCCTTGAGAAGGAGAAGGAGATCCTCAGGGAGCAGGCAAAGTCTGAGGGCAAGCCTGAGAACATAATTGAGAAGATTGTTGAGGGGAGACTCTCCAAGTTCTTCACGGAGAACTGCCTCCTTGAGCAGCCTTGGATAAAGGACAGCACGAAGACGATAGATGACCTTATCAAGGAGTACATAACGAAGTTGGGAGAGAACATAAGGGTCAGGAGGTTCTGCAGGTTTCAGGTTGGAGAGTAGATGAAGCTCAAGTACAAAAGGATACTCTTAAAGCTGAGCGGTGAGGCACTTCAGGGAAAAGAGCCGTACGGCATAGATCCAAACTTCCTGAAGATGCTTGCAGGTGAGATAAAGTCCGTCGTTGACTTAGGAGTTCAGGTAGCCATAGTCATCGGAGGTGGAAACATCTTCAGGGGCGTTTCCGGAGCCACCAGGGGAATGGACAGGGCAACTGCTGACTACATGGGCATGCTTGCAACCGTTATAAATGCCCTTGCCCTTCAGGATGCACTTGAAAAGCTCGGTTTGAAGACGAGGGTCCAGTCGGCGATAGAGATGAAGGAGATTGCTGAGCCCTACATAAGGAGGAGAGCCATAAGGCACCTTGAGAAGGGAAGGGTTGTTATATTCGCAGCAGGGACGGGTAATCCTTTCTTCACAACGGACACGGCGGCTGCCCTCAGAGCTGCTGAGATAAATGCCGACGTGCTGCTGAAGGCAACCAAGGTTGACGGCATATACACGGCTGACCCTGAGAAGGACAGGTCGGCAAGGAAGATAGACAGGATATCCTACAAAGACGTTATAACGAAGGGCTTAAAGTTCATGGACTCCGCTGCAGTTTCCCTCTGCATGGAGAACAGGATACCCATCGTAGTTTTTGACATAAGGAAGCCGGGAAACCTTAAGAAGGTTGTTCTTGGAGAAAACGTCGGTTCTCTTGTTGAGGGGGAGAGGCTATGATTGATGAGCTTTTAAAGGATGCGGAAAAGAGGATGAAGAAGGCGGTTGAGGTTCTCAAGGGTGAGTTTGCAGGGCTGAGGACGGGAAGGGCATCGACGGTTCTCGTCGAGGATATAAAGGTTGACTACTACGGGAGCAAGATGCCGTTGAAGCAGGTTGCGCAGATATCGGTTCCCGAACCCACCCAGATATCTATACAGCCGTGGGACCCCTCTGTGATCCCCGCAATTGAAAAGGCTATAAGGAACTCGGACATCGGAGCACAGCCCCAGACTAACGGCAACGTTATAAGGATAAACCTTCCTCCCCTGACCGAGGAGAGGAGAAGGGAGATCGTGAAGAGGGCTGGAAAACTTGCCGAGCAGGCAAGGATTGCCATAAGGAACATAAGGCACGAGGTTATGAAGGAGCTTGAGAAGTTAAAGAAGGAGGGGGTTTCGGAGGACGAGGTAAAGAGAGCAAAGGATGAGCTTCAGAAGATAACGGACAGGTTTACGAAGCAGGTAGATAAACTCCTCTCGTCCAAGGAGGAGGAAATCCTGAAAATTTAGGAGGTGAAGAATGGCTCACAAGATCGATCCCGAAAAGTGCATCGGATGTGGAGCGTGCGCTTCTGTATGTCCAACGAACGCAATTCACCCGACGGATGATGGGAAGTACGAGATTACAGCTGACGACTGCATCGACTGCGGTGCATGCGTTGAGGTCTGTCCCACGGACGCAATAAGCGGTCCCGAATCTTAAGGAGGGGTTCATCCCCTCCCCTTCTGGAGGAGGATTTGAAACCGATAAAATCCCGCCTTTTCACGCCCGGTCCCACAATCGTTCCCGAAAGGGTTTTAAGGGCGCTTTCAAGACCAACGGCATACCACAGGTCCGAGGAGTTCAGGTCGGTCTTCCTTGAAACGGCTGAGAGGTTGAGGAGGCTCTTCAGGACAGAAGGAAAGGTACTCATCCTCTCATCCTCGGGAACGGGAGCCATGGAGTCAGCCGTCTCAAACCTCTTCAGCAGGGGAGACAGCGCCGTTGTTGTTGTTGGAGGCAAGTTCGGACAGAGGTGGAGGGAGCTCTGCGAGTCCTACGGGGTGAACCCGGTTATCGTTGAGGTTGAGTGGGGAAGGTCTGTTGACCCTCAAAAGGTCAGAAGAGCCGTTGAGGAAAACGGAAACGTCAGGGGGGTTCTCATCCAGATATGCGAGACCTCAACGGGAACATTTTACGACGTCAGGGCAGTTTCCGAAGCCATCAGGGACTTTGAAGATGTCCTGCTCATAGCCGACGGTATAACAGCCATTGGCGTTTATGACATCCCCGTTGACGAGTGGGGAATTGACGTTGCCATAACGGGTTCCCAGAAGGCGCTCATGTGTCCTCCCGGACTTGCAGTGATCTCGCTGAACGAAAGGGCGGTTGAAAGGGTAAACTCAACGGATAACTCAAGGTATTACTTTGACCTCAGGAGGGAGATAAAGGCGCAGTCAAAGGGGCAGACGGCCTATACGACCTCCGTTAACCTCATCTTCGCCCTCAATGAGGCTTTGAGGATGATGGAGGAGGAGGGCTTTGAAAACGTTTTCAGGAGACACAAAATCCTCGCGGAGTGCATGAGGGAAGGTGTTAAATCTATTGGGCTTGAGCTTTTCTCAACATCCCCGGCAAACGGGGTTACGGCCGTCAGGGTTCCCGAAGGGATCGACGGAACGCAGATTGTAAAAACTGCAGGGCAAAGGTACGGCATAACAATTGCAGGGGGGCAGGAGCATCTGAAGGGGAAGATATTCCGTCTCTCCCACATGGGGTACGTTGACATCTTTGACGTTCTCACAGCCCTTGAGCTTACCGAGCTCGTCCTTTACGACCTCGGCTACAGGGATTTCACCTTCGGCACATCCGTTTCATCAGCCATTGAACGTTTCAAACAGCTCTCCCCCTCGTAAGGAGCAAGAGGAAGTCACTTCTCCCCCTCGCAGAGGGAGAGAGTCATTCTAAGGCTGCTCTGCAGTCGAAGAATCTCAGAGATCTTTCGCTGCGCTCAGGGTAACAGGTTGGAGGAGGGCAATCTCCAGTTGTCCTAAGCTATAATGTGCAACGTGGAGGTAGCAACTTAGGTTAAAATAGCTCTATGGAAAGTTTGAGTGAGGTTTACCCTTGGTTAAGAGAGAAAAGGGCTTACTGGGTATGGCTGAACACGGTTGCAAGGCTTTTGGCGTCAA
>CAZIVU010000031.1:0-11633 GCA_964542865.1 uncultured bacterium
TACTACCCGACGGTCTGGGGAACCTACAGGCCTGAAAGGATCTTCATCTCAGAGTGAACGTTTACAGGGTCATTCCTCCCTCTTCTTCAGCGCTTTTTCGTGGAACTTCCTTAGCTGGTTGAGAACCTCCCTGTGGAAATCCTCGGGTTTCATCCCTGAGAGGAGCTCTATCACGTCATCAACCCTGTCCGCCGTGTAGATGTGGAAGTCTCCCTTCTCAACCGCTTCTATAACCTCATCATCAAGGATGAGGTTGTTCAGGTTTCTTGAAGGGATTACTACCCCCTGAGTTCCCGTGAAGCCCTTAATCTTGCAGGTTCTGTAGAACCCTTCAATCTTCTCCTTTATCCCCCCTACGGGCTGGATGTTCCCGTGCTGGTCAACTGAGCCGGTTAGGGCTATGTCCTGCCTCAGCTTTACCTCGCCGATTGCCGAGAGGATTGCCATGAGCTCCGCAAGGGATGCGCTGTCCCCCTCGACCTCCCCGTATGACTGCTCGAACGTAACGCTGCACGACAGGGAAAGGGGAACCTCCTTCCCGTACCTTCCGCCTATGTAGCCCGACAGTATGAGGACTCCCTTGTTGTAGATTGGTCCGCTGAGCTCCGCCTCCCTCTCAATGTTTATTATCCCCTTTTCACCGATGAAGGCGTTTGCCGTTATCCTTGTGGGCTTTCCAAACCTGAAGTCGTCAAGCTCATAGACTGCAAGCCCGTTAACCTGACCGACCTCCTTCCCCTTTACGTCAACTATCAGCGTTCCCTCCTCTATAAGCTCGTCTATCTTCTCCTCAAGGAGGTTTAACCTGAACTCCTTAAGCTTTATGGTCTGCTTTATATCCTCCCCCGTTATGGTTTCCCCCTTCGATATTGTGTTTGCCTCCCTGAGGACGTCCGTCAGGTAGCCGAAGATGGCGTTTACCTTTTTCCTGTGGTTTGATAGCCTTACAGCATACCTTAAAAGCTCTGATAGGCCGTCGGGAGAGAGCTGTTTCAGGTTCTCGTCGTCGATAATCTTCCTTATGATTGATGGGAAGACGGATATCAGCTCATCCGTCAGCTTTATTATCGGGTTGAACTCAGCCTTTACCTTGAAGAGCCTGCTGAACTCAGGGTCAAAGAGTGAGAGGAGGTAGTAGAGGAGAGGGCTTCCCAAGAGGACAATGGTCAGGTTGAACGGTATGGGTTCCGGGTCGATGCCCACGAAGAAGGGGAACCTCTCCCATGGGTAAACTGTAAGGTGAATCTTCTTGTGGAGTATGGCTCTCTTAAGGGAGAGCCAGAGGTAGGGGTCCCTCAGGATATCTATGACCCTTAGGATAAGGTATCCGTTCCTTGCCCTGAAGAGGCTCCCTGCAACTATGCTCATGTGGTCTGCGTAGAGGATTCCCATCTCGGCTTTGTATGCTATGTGTCCGAAAAGGCTCTTAAATGTCGGTATCTCCTCGTATATTACGGGAGCTCCCTTTACCTGTGAGTTATCAACGACAACGTTGAGCCTGAAAGCGTTTATGCTCTTTTCAAGGATTCTCTGGAGCATTATGTTCCCCTCGAGGGCTTTCCACCTTATGAAGATGTCTATGTTCTCGGCGACGTTTTCCTCAAGGTACTTTATGAAGCTTAAAGCTCCCTTGATGTCCGAGTACTTCTCCTCAAGCCTTGAGAATGCTTCCTTTACAATGTACTTTGAGACCTTCCTCTTCAGGTCAAGGAGCGTTTCCTGAAGCTTCTCATCGATTTTCCTCATCCTTCTCTGGTAGTCCCGGAAGCTCTCCTCAAACTCCCTCACCCTTTTCTCAAACTCCTGCCTTATTTCCGGCACCTGAAGGGCTTCCGGTGATACCTTTCCCTGAACTATCGGCAGGAGCTGAAGTCCCATCGGGGTGAAGATGATGGCAAGCCCTCTCTCCTTTGCCTCCTCTTCCATCTTCCGGAGAAGCTCGGCTTTCTCCTCCTCAATCTCCTTCACGAGCTTAAGCTTCTGGTCTTCATACTCCTTGCTCTCAAACGTTTTATGAACAAGCTCTTTCAGGCTTTCAATTACCCCGTCTACATCCTTGGACAGCCTCTTTCCGTAGCCGGGAGGAAGAAGAAGATATTTGGGGTTTTGAGGCTCCTCAAAGTTGTTGTAGTAGCATATGTCCTTTGGGGTTTCCTTTGTGCTTGCAACCTCCCTGAGTGCCTTCAACGTGTAAGTTGTCTTTCCTATACCCTCCGGTCCGGCAACGTAGATGTTGTACCCTTCTTTCTCCGTTTTAAGGCCTATTTCGAAAGCCTTATCAACCCTCTCCTGACCGGGGAAGAGGGATTTCGGTTCAACGCTCTCCGTTCCGACCTCTATCTTGAAGCTCAGCTTTAGCTCCTCGGGTTTTACTTCCCTTATCATGGCTTTCTCCTTTTTACCTTTTCAAGGATATCCTCAACAAACTTTACCCCTGTTTCCCTCAGCCTTTCCCTGAAGCTTCTGTCAACGCTCATTCCGTACATGCTCAAAATCCTCGACAGCTTCCTCTCAATCTGCTCCCCCTTCTCGTCAAAGTCCATCAGCATAACGGCGCCTCTGTACCTCTTAGAGAGCTCATCTGCAACTGTGTGGTAGGGTTTTGACTTCATCTGCTCAACGTTCTCAATGCCGAACCTCTCAAGGGCTACTTTGTCCCTCTTTCCCTCAACGAGGATTACCCAGTCCTCATGGTGCCGTGAGAAGTCCCTTAGGGAGAGAAGCCACTCCTTAAGCTTCTCTTGTCCAGTCATCCCCGACCTCTTTCAGGACTTCAAACCTCTCCACAAATTTCCCCTCCTTCATGTACTCTATAGCCTTCAGGGCATCCTCGTAAAAGTCGGGAGCTATCCAGAGCTCTATGAGACCCTCCTTCCTGTCCCTCGTCCTTACAGTTGCAATTTCGTGGTACCACTCAAAGATGGCGTTTATGAACGCTATATCCTTAACGTCAACCCTGCACAGGAGGTTTCTTCCCTTTATCAGCTTCCTCAAAATTCAAGCCCCTCTAAGTACTTTTCCTCGAACGTTCTGCTTCCCGACAGCTCAACAAGCTCAAACTCACCTTTCAGCTCTGAGACCCTCCGCCTCTCCCTTAAGTCCCCCAAAATCCTTGAGGCTCCCTTTAGGGAGAGGTTCCCCGGCTGGAGGGTGCTTTTTGGCTTGAACGGAAGGACTTTCAAACCCAGCAGGCTCCTCACGTTTATCCCCGTTCCCATAGCACCGCTGAGGATAACGGTTTCGGGAGGGTTTGAGCCGACAAGGGTTGAAACCGCCCCGTATATGGCGGCCTTTGCAAGCTGGAACTTCCTGATATCCGACTGGGTTACGGCAACGACAAAATCATCGGATTCCCTTATAACAAAGGAGGGTTCACCGTTTACCCTCCTTATGAAACTCCTCACCACGGGGAAGGGTGATTCCACTATCTTCCCATCCCTGTCTAAAGCTTTGAACATCCTCATAAGGTAAAGGATATCAAAATAACCGCTTGCACATATTCCTTCAGGTTCGAGGTTGCCAACGGTCTTAAACCTTATCGCTTTTCCGTCAAACCACGCTCCGCTCACAGCTCCCGGCAGAGCCCTCATCCCCGAGAACAGCCCGACCCCCTCAAAGGCAGGACCTGCAGGAACCGATGTTGAGAGGGGCTTTCCGTCTACCATTCCTATCTCGGCGTTTGTTCCGAGGTCAATCAGGAGGTAGCTCCTCTCCTCTATGCAGGCTACGTTTGAGAGGAAGTCGGAGCCAACGAAGTTTCCCACGGGAGGGGGAACGAACACCTCCCTTGCTTTAATTCCTATCTCCTCCCCCTTCAGGTTCACGGGTTCCGTCTGCCGGAGACTGAAGGGGTACCTCTCAAACCCGCTCACGGGAAGGTTCAGCAGGAAGTGCTGCATAACCGGGTTGGATACTACAACAGCCTCATCAACCTCAACGTTCAACCTTCCGATTACGAAGTTCACCGTTTCGATGAGAAGCTCCCTCTCCCTTTTATAGTTTTCCCTTGCCCCCTCAATCCTCGTTATGACGTCAGCCCCGAAGGCGGATTGAAAGTTCAGGACTTTAACGCTTTCAACGAACTTCCCGCTTTCAAGGTTAAAGAGAGCTGCCTCAACGGTTGTCGTTCCAAGGTCTATGGCAATTCCGTACCCTTTCCTCTCCGGGTAAACGTCAATGTCCCCGAGCCTTTCACCTTTCCCTAAAAGCTCCTTTTCCTTAAGCTCCACCTCTCCTGAGAGGGGACCGAAGAGGAGGCAGGCAAGCTCCTCCCTCCCTTCAACCTTTACCCTGCACTTTCCACAGATCCCCCTTCCTCCGCAGTATGCGGACTTTAAAAAACCCCTTTCCCTCAAGACCTGATAGAGAGTTTTCCCTTCCGGTACGCTTACAGATATGAGCATACTTGACCTAATAGATAGGCGTCAGCCAGTGGTGGTACTTCTCATTGTCTCCTTTGACTATGGAGAAGAAGAGATCCTGAAGGCTTTTTGTTATCTCTCCTACCTCTCCGTTTCCGATCTTGACGTGGTCAACCTCAACTATGGGGGCAACCTGAGCTGCCGTTCCAGTAAAGAAAGCCTCGTCGGCGGCGTAAAGCTCGCTTCTGAGGATAGGTCTTTCAACGACTTCAATCTCAAGCTCGTTTTCGGCAAGTTCAATAATCGCCTTTCTCGTTATGCCCTCAAGTATGTTGCTGTATGGGGGAGGTGTTATCAGCTTTCCACCCTTAACGATGAAGAGGTTTTCGCCGCTTCCCTCCGCAACTGTCCCGTCAGGGTTTAGCATTATTGCCTCATCGGCTCCTGAAAGGATGGCTTCCGTCTTCGCAAAGGCGCTGTTCACGTAAGCCCCTGCAACCTTGCACCTTGCAGGTATCATCGTATCGTTTATCCTGTGGAATGATGATGTCTTTGCCTTCAACCCTCTGGACATGTCAAGGTAATCACCCAGCGGAAGCGTATAGATTGCAAGCTCGGTACTGTAGCCGATGAGCTTTGGCGATATCTTCAGGTCTGAGAAGTACGCAATGGGCCTTATGTAGGTGTCCTCCCTGCACTCGCACATCTTCAGCAGCTCAACCGTTATCCGTGAAAGCTCTTCGGCGCTCTTCCCCACTTCAAGGTTTAGTATCCTGCAGTTCTTCAGCATCCTCTCGTAGTGCTCCCTGAAGAAAAGCCCGAAGAGCTGCTCCTTCCGGGGGTTCCAGTAAGCCCTAATCCCCTCAAAAACGGCAGTTCCGTAGTGGAATGAGTTTGTCTGTATGTTTATGTTCGCCTTCTCAATGGGGACAAACTTCCCTTCGAAGTAAGCGTACTTAGGCATCCGTTTCCTCCCGAGAGTTTCTGTAAAGGAAAATGGCAATTCCGGCGGCAACCATTATAGCACTTATGACCTGATTGTTGCTCAGCGTGCCGAAGACGGTTTTGGGTGTTGCCCTGAGGAACTCTACCGAGAACCTGAAGATTCCGTAAAGCACGAGGTATGCCGCGGCAATTGTCCCGGGTTTTCCCCTTTTCCTGTAGAGCAGGTAGAGTACGAGCGCTATGAGGAAGTTTGCAGCCGCTGATACGGGCTGAGTAGGGCAGAGGGGGATGCCCGTCGGTGCTGCCGAGTGGGGGTTCCTGAAGACGATTGCAAGCTTTGAGTGGCAGACCTTTCCGTAGCAACATCCTGCCATCGTGCACCCTATCCTTCCAAATCCAAGACCGACAGACCCCGCTATGGAGCTCATGTCTGCAAGCTTCCACGGGGAGACCCTGAACCTTATTGAGAGGAAGAGAGCCGTGAAGAACCCGAATAATACGCCCCCGTACCATACAAGTCCTCCCTGCCAGAAGTAGAGGATTCTCCACCAGGGTTTGAGGTACTGGGGGTTGTAGATGAAGAAGAAAGCCCTTGCCCCGATGAAACCGGAGACGACCGTCCAGAAGGCTATATCTGCAACCTTCTTCCTCTCAATCTTCTCCCTGTCCGAAAGCCTCATGAGTATGAGGGAGCCGAAGAATATGCCGAGGGCGACCATAACTCCGTACGTGTAGATGGTTATGGGTCCGACTTTAAAGAGAATCGGGTGCATTCCTCCTCCTGATTATCCCTTCCACGAACCTGTCCCGCCTAATTATAAGCAGTATCAGGTAGATGGCTACGCAGGTCAGGATTGTGACAGCAACGACGGCTGTACGGTAGGTGGCTCCCGCATGGAGGAAGTACGCCCTCCTCCCGAGCTCGGATACCATCGGGATGGGAACGGATGCAATAGCGTAGCTCAAAGCGGATTTCAAGATGGATGGCAATATCCTGACGTATGCGTTTACCTTCCTCATCAGGAAGATTACCGTCAGGGCGGATGTGAGGCTCGTTCCGAGGGCGAGTCCGAAAACCCCCAACTTCATGGGAAAGCAGAGGATAAGGTCGGCAAAGAAGTTGAAGATGAGCATCAGCGATGCAACCCTGACCGGAAACTTATAGTTGTCAAGGGAGTAGAGCGCATTTGTGAGTATCTTCTCAAGGGAGAAGAACACAAGTCCGGATGAGTAGGCAGCAAGCACGAGGTAGGTGCTCTCAATTCCGCTGCCGGTGAACCTCCCGTGGTGAAGTATGAGGTCGAGTATCGGCTTTCCGAAGAATATCAGCCCGAGCGTTGACGGGATTATCAGGAGAAACGTGAAATCGGTTCCCTCCTTAAGGTTTTCAAGGTAAGCGCCCCTGTTGTCCGAGTGTTTTGAGAGCTTCGGGAGGAGCACCTGTGAAACCCCCACGGCAAACATCCCTAAGGGGAGCTGAACGAATCTGTTTGCGTAGTAGAGGAACGATATGGCTCCTGCTGAGAGGAACGATGCAAGGATGGTGTCTATGAGCATGGAGAGCTGCCTTACTCCGAAGCCGAAAATCCCGGGGATGATGTTCCTCAGGGTTTTCCTGACGTTTTCATCAATTCCGAGCTTTGGCTTTATCCAGAACGAGAACCTGTTGAGGAAGAGAAGCTGAAGGATGACCTGAAGTGTGCCCCCGATAAGGACGCCGATTGCAAGGGAGTGGATGGAGATGAAGGGTTTTAGAAGTATTGCCGAGGCTATTATGCTCAGGTTGAACAGGGATGTTGAGAAGGCGGGAGCAAAGAAGTGTTCAAAGCTGTTTAGGACCCCTCCGTAGAATGCAACGAGGCTTACGAGGACTATGTAGGGGAACATCTCCCTCGTCAGGGAGGTTGCCAGATCAGCGTACTCCTTTGAAAAGCCGGGGGCAACGGCTTTGACGATGAAGGGAGCAAGAACTTCCCCTAAAATGACGGTCAGGATGAGGGAAACGGCAAGTATCGACAGGAAACGCCCGGCGAAGAGCCTTGCCTTCTCCCTCCCCTCCTTTAGCCTCTTCGTAAAGGACGGGGTGAAAGCTGAGCTGAAAGCCCCTTCGGCAAATATCCTTCTCAGCATGTTCGGTATTCTGAAAGCGACGAAGAAGGCATCCGTCAGGGCATTTGCTCCGAAGAAAACGGCAATTACGATGTCCCTTACAAGCCCTAACACCCTGCTTGAGAGTATAGAAGCTGATATAATGGTGGCTGATTTTACTACCGACATAGCCGAATTATAAACCATCGGAGCCCTTATGAAGATATGTATAGTCGGAGCCGGAGTTGTCGGGAGCTACCTTGCGACAAGACTTTCAAGGGACGGTTATGAGGTTGCAGTTATAGACAGGGAGAGCTCAAAGGTTGAATCCCTGACGGGAAGGATAGATATACTCGGGATAGACTGCAACGCCCTTGAGCTTGGCTGCCTTGAAAAGGTAAAGGACTTTGACCTTTTCATCGTCGTTACCGACAGGGAGGAGATCAACCTTGCGATATCCGTTATCCTCAGGTCCCTTTTGAAAAAGGAGAGGGTTATCATAAGGGTAAACAGCAACGTTCTGGCAGCTCCTCCCATAAGGGAACTTTTAGGGATAGAGACGGTAAACACAACTGCGGAGGTAATTTCAAACATAACCGATATCATAAACTTCCCCTTTGCCCTTTCCGTTGCAAGGTTCGAGAAGGGAAGGCTCTTCATCGTGAAGTATCAGGTGAAAACGGATGACATATTCTCCGGGAAGCAGCTCTCGGAGTTCAGCGCCCTCAGGAGGGAGATTCCGTTTACGGTTGCCGCCGTTGAGAGGGAGGGAAAGGTAATAATCCCTAAGGGAAGCACCATACTCTACCCCGATGACAGGATATACATAGCTGTCAGGGAGAAGGACGTTAAGAGCCTTTTCAAGGAGCTTTTCATCGAGTTCAAGCCCGTCAGCTCCGTCTTCATACTCGGCTACTCCACCCTTGTAGTTGAGCTTCTGAAGAGGGTTGCCGATATGGAGAACCTGAAGGTCAAGTTTATAGACCCCGACCTTTCAAGGTGCGAGGAGATAGCCGGACTTTTCCCTAACGTTTCCGTCCTCCACAGTGAGATTACAAACGTTAAGCTTTTGGAATCTGAAGGGATTTCCGATGCCGATGTGGCGGTTGCAATCACGGATGATGAGGAGGATAACATCCTCTCCTGCATACTCTCAAAGAGGCTTGGAGCCAAGAAAGCCGTTGCACTTGTTGCCCATCCGGAGTATGAAAGCATAATAGAGTCCATAGGGATAGATTCTCCCGTTGTTCCGAGAAAGCTCATAGCGAGCAAGGTTTACAGGAGCTTGAGCCACAGAGGCTTAAGTGAGATGTTTGAGCTTCGGGAAAACGTTGAGGTCTTTGAGAAGGAATTGGGGGAGGAGTTTGATGGAAAGCTTCTCTCGGATATCCCCTCAAAGGATTGCCCGTTAATCCTGGGGATTAAGAGGGGCAGCGATGTAAACATAGCCGTTGGGAATAGTGTTCTCAAAAGGGGTGATGTTATCATCTGCATAAGGGAAGTTAAATGAGGGCAATTAACTTCCTCAAGGTTTTCAAGTTTGTCTCAACGGTCAACCTATTCCTCTCCCTTTCTTTCCTGATACCGGCAGTTTACTCCCTGGCGGCTGGAGATGGACAGTTCCTGAACTTCATCTATCCGCTCATCCTGTCCGCTTCCATATTCCTGATATCCATTCAGATTAAAGCTGAGGACGTAAACCTTAAGGAGGCAATAGTCTCGGTCTGCCTCATCTGGCTTCTCTTTCCGGCCCTTTCCGCCCTCTCCTACTTTATGGGGGGTTCGATACCATCGTTTGTTGATGCATACTTTGAGTCGGTTTCCGGCTTCACAACAACGGGCGCCTCCATCCTGACGGATATTGAACACCTTCCGAAGAGCGTTCTTCTCTGGAGGTCAACGACCCACTGGATAGGTGGACTCGGCTTTGTTGTTTTCTCCCTTTCCCTCCTTCCCGTTCTCGGTTCCGGGGGTATGCAGCTCATGAGGTTTGAGGCATCCAAAGCCTTTGAGGAGAAGATAAAGCCGAGGGTTAAGGAGGTGGCAAGGGCTACGTTCACCGTTTACCTCATCATAAGCCTTGCCGAGATTGTCCTTCTGAAGCTGTCTGGCCTGAACCTCTACGAATCCGTAAACCACACGTTTGCAACCGTCGCAACGGGCGGCTTCTCAACGAAGAACAGAAGCGTTGGGGCTTTCAACAACCCGGCAGCGGAGATGGTGATTGCCCTCTTCATGTTCTTAGGCTCCGTCAACCTTCAGCTCTACTACAGGGCTTTCAGGGCAAGGAGCATAAGGTATTTCTTCAGCTACTACGAGGTTAAGTCCCACCTGATAATAATCTTCAGCTCAATCGCTTTCGCCACTTCCGTCCTCTTCCTCACGGGGACCTACAGCAATCTCCTTCAGGCTTTGAGGTTCGGTATCTTTCAGGTGGTTACGGCGGCTACAACAACCGGTTTTGCATCAACTGACTACACAAACTGGCCCTCCTCCGTCCTTGCCCTCATAATGGTGCTCTCCCTCATAGGTGCATCGTCAAGCTCAACGGGGGGAGGTTTGAAGCAGTTCAGGTTCATCGTTATGCTTAAGACGATGTACAACGAGCTTAGGAAGACATCTCACCCCCAGCTCGTATACAGGGTAACCCTCGGGAAGAAGGTTCTTGACATCTCAATGATTAACGCGCTCTGGGCTTACGTTTCCCTCTACTTCGGAACAACGGTTGTTGTTGGCTTCATCCTGACCGTCTCCGGACACGACCTCATAACTGCCTTCTCGGCGTCCGTTGCCTGCATTACCAGTTTGGGACCGGGGCTTGCGAAGGTTGGGCCTGCGGCGAACTTCTCCTTTCTCCACGGGTGGGAGAAGCTCCTCCTCTCTTTTGAGATGGTTCTCGGAAGGCTTGAGCTCCTTACCGTCTTCTCCATATTTATCCCCAGCTTCTGGAGGGAGTAAGGGCATATATTTAGCCCCATGAAAAGGGTAGCTTTCCACACGCTCGGCTGCAAGATGAACTTCCACGAAACTGCCTATATGGAGGAGCAGTTCAGGAAGAAGGGGTATGCCGTTGTCCCCTTCAGGGAGAGCGCCGATGTTTACGTTGTCAACACCTGCACCGTTACATCGGTGGCAGATTCAAAGTGCAGGCAGGCGATAAGGAGGGCAAAGAGGAGAAATCCAAACTCCTTGGTTGTTGCCACCGGTTGCCTTTCGGAGGTTTACCCGAAGGAGCTGGCAAGGGTTGAGGAAGTTGACCTCATCCTCGGAAACGTTGAGAAGTTCTCCATCGTTGACCACGTTGAAGATGCGTTGAGGGGAAGCTCTGAAAGGGTAAGGGTTAAGGGGATATGGAGCGAGAAGAGGTTTCACCCGATTCCCGTTGAGGGCTACGGTGAAAGGTCAAGGGCGTTCGTTAAGGTTCAGCAGGGGTGTGAGCTTTTCTGCTCCTACTGCATAATACCCAGGGCGAGGGGGAGAGCCGTTAGCGAGGAGCCCGAAAAGGTCGTTGAGCAGGTCAGAGGGCTTGTTGAGAGAGGCTACAGGGAGGTTGTCCTGACGGGAACGCAGCTTGGCGGCTACGGGAAGGACCTTGGAAACGGGGTAAACCTTTCCCTCCTTTTGAGGAAACTCCTTGAGATTGAAGGGCTTTCAAGGCTGAGGTTAAGTTCGGTGGAGCCTGTCGCCTTTGACGGGGAGCTTATAGACATCATTACGTCATCTGAAAGGATAGCTCCCCACTTCCACATCCCGCTCCAGAGCGGCAGCAGGAAGGTTCTCTCCCTCATGAGGAGGGATTATAGCCCCTCATTCTACGAGTCCCTCATCCTTGAGATTGCAAGGAGGAGACCCGATGCCTGCATCGGGACGGACGTTATGGTCGGCTTTCCCGGGGAGGGGGAGAAGGAGTTTGAGGATACGTTTAACCTCATCAGGAGGCTTCCCCTCTCATACCTTCACGTATTCCCCTACTCCCCGAGGAGGGGAACGGTTGCCTTCAGCCTGAAAGGAGCTGTTCCCTGTTCCGTTAAGAGGGAGCGGGCCTCAATCCTGAGGGAGCTCGGAAGGGAGAAGAGCTTTTCCTACAGGAGCAGGTTCCTCGGGAAGGAGAGGGATGCCGTTCTCGTGAAGGAGAAGGTGGCGCTTACGGACAACTACATAAACGTAAACCTGACAGAGAGCAGCGGGCATCCGGGTAGGGAGCTTCGGGTAAAAATCGTAAAGGTTGGAAGGGAGAGG
>CAZIVU010000032.1:0-11467 GCA_964542865.1 uncultured bacterium
TTTAATTGATTTAAAAGTGGTGCCGGCGAAGGGACTTGAACCCTTGACCTGAGCATTACGAGTGCTCCGCTCTGCCAACTGAGCTACACCGGCACACGGAAAAATATAGATTAAATGGAAAGCGTGTCAATCTTCATGTAATCCCTGAGTGCTTCGGGAACCGAAACGGAGCCATCGCTTTTCTGGAACTGCTCAAGGATGGCGATTACCGTCCTTCCAACGGCAAGCCCTGAGCCGTTCAGGGTGTGGACAAACTCGGTTCTCCCATCCTTTGTCCTGAACCTTATCCTCGCCCTCCTTGCCTGAAAGTCCTCACAGTTTGAGCAGGATGAGATCTCCCTGTACCTTCCCTCGGACGGTATCCAGACCTCGATGTCGTAGGTCTTCGCAGCCGAAAAACCGAGGTCTCCCGTGCAGAGCTCAACGACCCTGTAGTGGAGGTTAAGGAGCTGCAAGACCTTTTCGGCATCGGAGACGAGGCTTTCCAGCTCATCGTAGGAGGTTTCCGGGTGAACCACCTTTACAAGCTCAACCTTGTTGAACTGGTGGAGCCTCATTATTCCCCTTACATCCCTCCCGTGTGCTCCGGCCTCCTTCCGGAAGCAGGGGGTATAAGCCGTGTAGTACTTCGGAAGCTCCCTTTCGGGAATTATCTCATCGGCATGGATGTTGGTAAGGGGAACCTCTGCCGTCGGTATGAGCCAGAGGTCCTCATCAACAACCCTGTAGAGGTCCTCCTCAAACTTCGGGAGCTGCCCCGTTCCCGTCATCGTCCTCGTGTTCACCAAAAACGGCGGAATTACCTCCTCGTAGCCGTGCTCTGACGTGTGGAGGTCAAGCATAAAGTTTATCAAAGCCCTCTCAAGCTTTGCCCCCCACCTCCTGTAAAGGGCAAAACGGGAACCTGAAAGCTTCACAGCCCTTTCAAAATCGATCATTCCGAGGTTCTTCGCAGTATCCCAGTGGGGAAGCGGGTCAAAGTCAAACTCCGGCTTCTCCCCCCAGTACCTGACGACAACGTTATCCTCCTCATCCTCACCGAAAGGAACGCTCTCATGGGGAGGATTGGGGATGGAGAGCATCAACTCCCTGAACCTTCCCTCAACCTCTGAAAGCTCAGCCTCAATGGAGACAATTCTCTCAGAGAGCCTCTCAACCCTCTCCTTCACTTTGAGGGCGCTTTCCCTCTCCCCCTTCCTGAAAAGGGAACCTATCTCCTTTGAAAGCCTGTTCTTCTCGGCTTTAAGACGCTCAACCTCGGATATGAGGGACCTCCTCTCCCTGTCAACGGCAATCAGCTCATCGATTAGAGGGATGTACTCCTTCCCCCTCCTTCCCAGCCTATCCTTCAAGAGCTCGGGGTTATCCCTCAAGAGCCTGATGTTTATCATTGCTCCTCCTGAACCTTTGAGATGGAAACGACGGTATCCGAATCCTCAAGCCTCTGAACCCTCAATCCCCTCGTGTGCCTTCCGTAAACGCTGATACTACCCGAATCTATCCTTATGATCTTTCCCCTCCTTGAGACTATGACTATGCTCTCCTCATCCTTCAACGTTATAGCATCGGCTATCTTCCCGGTCTTCCCGCTGAGCTTTGAGGCAATCAGCCCCTTACCTCCCCTTCTCTGGACGGGAAACTCGGAAAGCTTAACCCTCTTTCCGTATCCCCTCTCGGTAACGATGAGGAGGTAGATATCGTCAGGGTGGACAACCGTTGCAGCAACCACGCTATCCTCGGGGTAGTTAACGAGCATCCCCCTAACGCCCCTTGCTCCCCTTCCCATCCTCCTCACATCCTGAACGTGAAACCTTATAGCCCTTCCCCCCTTTGAGATCAGGAGGACGTTGTCCTTCTCGTTAACGAGGCCAACGTAGACCAACCTGTCTCCATCCTGGAGGTTTATAGCATTTATCCCCGTTGACCTTGGATGTGAAAACTCCGAAAGGGGTGTTCTCTTTACGTAGCCCTTCTGGGTAACGAAGAAGAGGTCCCTTCTCTCGGAGAAATCCCTGACAGGGATGATCTTTGAAACAACTTCAGACCCCTTCATGCCCGGAAGGAAGTTCCTTATGGAGTAGCCCCTTGACGTTTTCTCCGTTCTGGGAATCTCATAGGCTTTCAACCAGTAAACCTTCCCGAGGTTTGAGAATATGAGGAGGTAGTCCTTCGATGAGGCGGTAATCGTCTCCTTGACGAAGTCGTCCGCCCTTGTCCTTATCCCTATAACGCCCTTCCCGCTCCTCTTCTGGGTTCTGTAGTGCTTTGCCGAAACCCTTGCAACGAAGCCTTTATGGGTGAGGAATACTACAACCTCCTCCTCCTCAATCATGGCTTCGATGTTTATCTCAGCCTCCCTTGAAACTATGGAAGTCCTCCTCTCATCCCCGAAGCTCTCCATAACCTCATCCATATCCTGCTTTATGAGCTTCCTCTGCTCGTCCTCGGATGAGAGGATGAGCCTAAACCTCTTGATATCCTCCTGAAGCTTCCTGAACTCGGAATCTATCTTCTCCCTCTCAAGCCCCGTTAACCTCTGGAGCTTCATGTCAAGTATTGCCCTTGACTGTGTTTCGGAGAGGGAGAACCTTGACTGTAGCTCCTCCCTTGCCGACTCGGGAGACTCAGCCTCCTTGACGATCTTTACAACCTCGTCGATGTTCTCAAGGGCAACCCTCAAGCCCTCAAGTATGTGGAGCCTTGCCTCAGCCCTCCTGAGGTCGTAGGAGGTCCTCCTGAGTATGACCTCCCTCCTGAACCTGATAAACTCCTCAAGGTAGCTCTTGAGGTTAAGGAGCTTTGGCTGACCGTCAACGAGGGCTATCATGTTGAAGTTAAAGTTTGTCTGGAGAGGGGTGAACTTGTAGAGCTTGTTGAGGACAACCTCTGGCGTTGCATCCCTCTTCAGCTCAATAACTATCCTTATCCCGTGCCTGTCCGACTCATCCCTTATGTCGTGAATCCCCTCAACCCTCTTGTCCCTGACAAGGTCGGCTATGTGCTTGATGAGGCTTGACTTGTTTACAAGGTAGGGGATTTCTGTAAAGACGATTGCCGTTCTCTTACCAACCTCCTCAACCCTGTGCTTTGCCCTTACGGTAACCCCTCCCCTTCCCGTCTCGTATATCCTCTCAAGCGCATCGGGGTTGATCAACTCGGCTCCCGTCGGGAAGTCGGGACCCTTCACGTACTTTAAGAGCTCCTTGACCGAAGCCTGCGGGTTGTCAACGAGGTGCTTCACCGCACTGCACACCTCCCTGAGGTTGTGGGGAGGGATGTTCGTTGCCATTCCCACAGCAATCCCGGCAGCCCCGTTAACCAGAAGGTTCGGAAACCTTGCAGGGAGGACAACCGGCTCCCTGAGGCTCTCATCAAAATTTGGCCTGAAGTCGACCGTATCCTTCTCAATATCCCTCAAAAGCTCCATAGAAATCCTTGAAAGCCTCGCCTCGGTGTACCTCATGGCGGCAGCCGAGTCCCCATCCACGGAACCGAAGTTCCCCTGACCATCTATGAGCGGATACCTCATGGAGAAGTCCTGAGCCATCCTCACGAGGGCATCGTAAACAGCCGTGTCGCCGTGGGGGTGATACTTACCAAGCGTTTCCCCGACAATCCTTGCACTCTTCTTGTATGGTTTGTCAGGGTAGAGGTTAAGCTGGTACATGGAGTAGAGTATTCTCCTGTGAACGGGCTTGAGGCCATCCCTGACGTCGGGAAGGGCTCTTCCGACGATTACGCTCATTGCGTAGTCGAGGTACGACTGCTTCATCTCCTCTTCTATGGGGACTGTAACTATCGTTTCCAAAACACCTCCTCAGATATGCTAAAATAGAGAAAATTATTATACCACAATAATTTGGGCAAAATGGAGTGCAGGAGAGAGGAGAACCTTAAGGACTGCGGGTGCACCTACAGCCCCTGTAGCAGGAAGGGGATATGCTGCGCGTGTATAAGGTATCACAGGCAGAAGGGGGAGCTTCCCGGGTGCCTGTTTCCCCCCGAAGCTGAGAGGACGTACGACAGGTCGATAGAGTTCTTCCTGAAGGTGTGGGCTGAAAGGCTGGGGTACAGGCTCGTGAAGTGATTACCCTCCCCAGCTCCACGGGTTTCTCCTCCTCTTCGGGGTTGGAAGCCCGAGGCTGTCCCAGATGGCATCAACCCTTCTGACAACCTCAGGGTCCATCACTATATCCTCAGGCCATTCCCTCTCAAAACCTTCGGACTTCCACTTCCTCGTTGCATCAACACCCATCTTGCTGCCGTAGTTCGGGATGGGAGATGCATGGTCAAGAACGTCAACGGGACCCTCAGTTATGATTATGTCCCTCTTCGGGTCAACGTTGTTCCCCCACCTCCATATAACCTCCCCTATGTCGTGAACGTTAACGTCCCTGTCGAAGATAACGATGTTCTTCGTAAAGGTCATCTGCCCCATTCCCCAGAGGGCGGAGATAACCTTCTTTGCGTGCCCGGGGTACCTCTTATCTATGGATATGAAGGCGAAGTTGTGAAATACCCCCTCTATCGGAAGGGACATGTCAACGATTTCCGGAAGCTGCGTCCTCAAAAGCGGGAGGAAAATCCTCTCCGTAGCCTTCCCGAGGTAACAGTCCTCCATGGGGGGCTTCCCGACAATCGTTGCAGGGTAGATGGGGTTTTTCCTGTGGGTTATGCACGTTATGTGAAAGACGGGGAAGAAATCGGGAAGGGAGTAGTAGCCGGTGTGGTCCCCAAACGGTCCCTCAAACCTGAACTCATCCGGCTCAACGTACCCCTCAAGGACGATTTCGGAGCTTGCAGGAACTTCAAGGTCAACGGTTTCACACTTTACAAGCTCAACTGGTTTCCCCCTTATGAAACCGGAGAAGACCATCTCATCAACATCCTCGGGAAGGGGAGCGGTTGCCGAGTAGATGGTTGCAGGGTCGGCACCGAGCGCTACGGCAACCTCAAGCCTCTTCCCCATCCTCCTTGCCTTCAGGAAGTGCTTTGCCCCAACCTTGTGCCAGTGCCAGTGCATCCCCGCGGTCTTCCTGTCGTAAACGTGCAGCCTGTACATCCCGCAGTTCCTCTCCCCCGTCTCCGGGTCCTTTGTAAAGACGAGGGGGAGCGTGATGAACCTTCCCCCATCCTTTGGCCAGCAGAAGAGTATGGGGAACTTTGACAGGTCAGGCTCCATATCGATAACCTCCTTGCACGGAGCCCTCTTCCTGTCAACGACCTTCGGGAACATATCGGAAAGCCTTTTCAGCTTCGGTATCATCTTAACCTTCTCCCAGAAGGTCTCCGGCTTTTCCGGCTTCAGGAGGGATGCCGCTTCCCCTCCGATCTCATCCGGGTCTTTACCCAGAGCCATCCTTATCCTTCTGTAGCTCCCAAAGAGGTTTATGGCAACCGGAATATCCCCTCCGTCAACGTTCGTGAAGAGAAGGGCAGGGCCGTTTGACTTCATAACCCTGTCGGCAATCTCCGTTATCTCAAGGTAGGAGCTTACAGGGTGGTCAATAACCCTGAGCTCCCCTTCCCCCTTCAGTGCATCTATGAACTCCCTCAAATCTCTGTAAGCCATAATTTATCTCCTCAGGGTTTTCATGTAGAATTCTACCATCCAAGGAGGAGAGATGGCAAAGCTCGGAGAGATTAAGGAGTTTTTAGACAAACTCATCCCCCTCCAGATGCAGGACTCGTGGGACAACTCGGGCATCCAGGAGGGAAAACTTGAAAGGGACGTTAAAAGGGTTATGTTCTCGCTCTCAATAACCTGCAGGGTCATCGATGAAGCCGTGGAGAGGAAAGCTGACCTGATAGTGACCCACCACCCACTCACGGTCTCCCCCATAAGGAAGATAACAGACAGGACATACCCGGAAAAGCTCATCCTCAGGCTCATAGAGAGCAGAATACCGGTCTACGCCCTCCATACAAACCTTGACGTCTCCGAGCTCGGTCCAACGTACTACATGGCTGAGAAGCTTCAGCTTCAAGACCTTGAAAGGATACAGGATGTCCCCGGTTACGGCCTCATTGGAAGCCTCCCGGAAGTGGCAACCCAGAGGCAGATATTTGAGAGGCTCAGGAGCTTCCTCCCCGAAGACGCGTACAGGGGGATAAACTTCAAGCCTGAAGAGGCGGTCAGAAGGGTTGCAATCTGCTCCGGAAGTGGGGCATCCCTCATAGGTGACGTCTCAGGGAGGGCTGACCTCTACATAACCGGGGATGTAAAGTTCCACGACGCGCTGAAAGCCATAGACCTTGACCTATCCATCATCGACATGGGGCACTTCTCAACCGAGAGGCTCTTCTACGTAAAGGTCAAGGAAGCACTTGAAAGCAACTTCCCCGAGCTTGATTTTATAACCTCAAGTGAAAAGTCCCCCTTTGAGGTTCTGCCATGAGGGAATACCTGAAGGAACTCCTCAGGCTTCAATCCGAAGAGGTTAAGCTCCTGAGGGTCAACTCGAGGATAAAGGAGATAGAGGAGA
This sequence comes from uncultured bacterium, assembly GCA_964542865.1. Lineage (GTDB taxonomy): Bacteria > Aquificota > Aquificia > Desulfurobacteriales > Desulfurobacteriaceae > CAZJFY01. Next base: position 6,486 of record CAZIVU010000032.1, read on the forward strand.
GGATAGAGGAGATAGGAAGGAGCAGGGAGGAGGCAAGGAGGGGTGTGGAGGAGATGAGAGGGAGGATGGAGGCACTGAAAAGGGAGGTAGAGGGTCTGCGCTCACTTATAAAGGGGAAGCAGGAGGAGAAGAGGAGGCTTGAAGCTGAAAAAAGCTCTGCCCGGAGCAGGGAGGAGTTCAAGAGGCTTTTGAGGGAGATTGCCAAGAGGGAGGATGAGATAATAAAGAGCGGGGAAAGGCTTATAAACCTTGAAACCGAGCTTGACGACCTTGAATCAAACCTTAAAAGCGCAGAAAAGTCACTGAAGGAAAGGGTAAAAGGTCTTGATGAGGAGGAGAGGGAGCTAAAGCTGAAACTATCCCACCTTGAAAGGGAAAGGGAGGAGATTGAGAGAGAGGTTGAATCGATAGAGAAGGTAATACCGGAAAAGTTCCTGAAGGAGTACAGGGAAGCGAAGGAGAGGTTCAGGGGGATGGTCTTCTCAGACATCTCAACGGGAAGCTGTGAAGCCTGCAGGATAACGTATTCAAGTGCTGAGTTCTCAAGGCTTAAATCGAACCTTGAGGTTGGAAGGAGCAGGTGCCCCTACTGTGGAAGGTTCATATACGTAAAGGGGGAATAGCTCCCCCTTAGATGCTGCACCCGGAACAGCCCTCGCACCCGTGGTGCTTGGGACCCTCGATAGCCTCCTGAATCATCCTGTTGATGGAGTCAAGGAGCGCGCTGAAAGCCTGATTTGCCTCGAGGAAAGCCTTTGCAACCTCGTTCTGGGAGAACTTCTCAAAAGCCTCCTCAAGCTCCTTCATAGTCTCGGGGGAACCCGACATCTGAGCCATCTGCTGGAGCCTCTGAACCTCATTGAAAAGCTCCATAGCTTCAGGGTCCATTGCAACCTTTGTTTCAGCCATCCTGAGATTGGCAAGCTCCTCAGAGCGTGCTATGGCATCCGCCAGCTCCGCCGCTTTCTTGAGAACTTCTGACATGAACTCCTCCAAAAGTTAGTTTTAGACTAATTTATTCCTAAATTTAGAGTATACCAGAGGGAGAGAGATGGAGATTCTTGCCGTTGGAAGCCTTAACGGAGAAGTTGACAGGCTGAAGGGACTTGTTGAGGTATCGGACCCTGAACTGACGCTTGTCCTCGGTCCCATAGGGGCTGATGAACCGGTAAAGCTCGGAAGGAGGTGGTTCTACGTTCACGGGAAGGATGAGAACCTCGAAGCCCTCTCGTCATCCGATGGGATAGATATCCTTTCAAGGATATTCAGGTTTAAAGATATCACGTTCTCGGGCCTCAGCGGTTACATCCATCCCCAGATGAAGAGGTTTACAAGGAGGGAATGGGCCAAGCTTAAGGGAAAGTTCAGCAGCAGGTACTCGGGATATGTGTTTCAGGAGGATATCGTTAACATAAAAACGACCTTTGAGAACCTGAACATCGAAAGGCTGGACATCTTCCTGACGCTTGAGAACCCCCGGAAGAGAGAGATAATGGAAATCGTTGAGATAACAAGACCGAGGTTCGTTTTCTACCCATCCTCCACGTTCTCAAAGGTCAGCATCGGGGAAACGACAGCTATCGGCCTTGAACCTGCATCCTCTCCGAGGGGAAAGTACGTGCTGAGGTTCTAATTCAAAGTTATATAATTCAACGCAAAACGGAATCGGGAGGTCAGGATGAGGTTTACTTTAGCCATCTTAGCGTCAGCCTTTCTCCTCTCCTGTGTAGGTGGGGAAAGCAGGAGGGTTGAGCTTGCAAAGGAGAAGGGGATGGAAGCCGTAAAGGAGCTTCACGAAACGCTGAGGTCAAACCTTAAGAAGGCTATGAAGGAAAAGGGGCCTGAAGGGGCAATAGACTTCTGTTCAACGAAAGCCGAAGAGCTTACAAAGTCCGTAAGCGAGAGGGTTGGTTTAAGGATTAAGAGGACAAGCCTCAAGTTCAGGAACGAGAAGGACAGGCCGGATGCTCTTGATGAGGAGGTCCTTAAAGAGCTTGAGAACCGGTACAGGAAAAGCGGAAAGCTTCCTGAGTTTGTCATAAGGAAGACAAGGATCGGAGGAAAGGATTACTACGTGTTCTACAGGCCGATAACCGTTAAGAAGCCCTGTCTTAAGTGCCACGGAGATGTGTCAAAGATGGACCCGAAAATCCTTGAGACATTAAAGAAGCACTACCCCAACGACAGGGCTGTGAACTACAGGGAAGGCGATTTCAGGGGTGCCATAAGGGTTGACATACCGGCTGACAAGCTCAAATAACGGAGGCTTTATGGCTCTTATTGTTCAGAAGTTTGGCGGAACATCAATGGGAAGCCTTGACAGGATCAGGCACGTTGCAGAGAGGGTGATAGAGGAGAGGAACAGGGGAAACGATGTTGTTGTTGTCGTTTCAGCCATGTCGGGTGAAACCGATAGGCTCCTTAACCTCATCCACGAGGCAGCGAGAGAGCCGGATGAGAGGGATATAGACTTCGTCGTGTCAACGGGGGAGCAGGTTTCTGCAGGCCTCCTCTCGGCAATACTCAACAGCATGGGCTACAGAGCGATACCCCTTACGGGATGGCAGGCGGGAATAGAGACGGACTCCTCCCACACGAAGGCGAGAATCCTGAAGATTGAACCTGAGAGGATAATGAAGCACGTAAAGGGTGGAGAGATCGTCATCATCACAGGATTTCAGGGGGTCAGCAGTGAAGGGGAGATAACAACGCTCGGAAGGGGAGGTTCTGACACATCTGCGGTTGCCATTGCAGCCGCCCTGAAGGCTGAAAGGTGCGATATATACACGGACGTTGACGGCGTCTACACGGCTGACCCGAGAATCGTTGAGAGCGCGAGGAGAATAGACGTTCTCTCCTACGAGGAGATGCTGGAGCTTGCATCACTCGGAGCAAAGGTCCTCCAGATAAGGTCTGTCGAGTTCGCAATGAAGTACGGGGTTCCCATAAGGGTAAGGTCTACGTTTACGGAGGATGAGGGGACACTCATTAAGGAGGAAGATGAGACTATGGAAAGGGTTATAGTAAGGGGAATTGCCCACAACAAGAACGAGTCGAGGATAACCGTTGAGCGGGTCCCGGATAAGCCGGGTATCGCTGCAAGGATATTCGATGCCCTTGCAGAGGCGAACATACCCGTTGATATGATAGTTCAGAACGTATCTGTTGATGGCTTTACAGATATATCGTTCACGGTTGAGAAGACGGATGCCCTCAAGGCGGAGAGGATAACTAAAGGGGTCGCCGAGGAGATAGGAGCAAAGGAGGTCATAAGGGACGACAGGATTGCAAAGGTCTCCGTCGTTGGGCTTGGGATGAGAAGCCACGCGGGAGTCGCGGGGAAGGTGTTTGAAACGCTCGCAAAGTACGGGATAAACATAATCATGATATCAACATCGGAGATAAAGATATCCTGCATCATCGATGAGAAGTTCACGGAACTTGCCGTAAGGGTTCTCCACGAAGCCTTTGAGCTTGATAAGCAATGAGGTGGTTATGGTATACATATACGACACAACGCTCAGGGACGGGGCTCAGACGAGGGGAGTCTCCTTCTCCCTTGAGGATAAGTTCAGGATAACCGAGGCACTTGCAGACCTCGGAGTCCACTACATAGAGGGGGGATGGCCCGGCTCAAACCCGAAGGACCTTGCCTACTTCAATTCACTCAAGAAATTGAACCTCAAAAGCTCAAAGGTTGTTGCATTCTCATCAACGAGGAGGAAGGGGGTAAAGGTTGAGGATGATGAGAACATTCAGCAGCTCATAAGAACGCAGGTTCCTGCAGTCACAGTCTTCGGGAAGTCGTGGGACCTCCACGTCGAACAGGCGCTCTCAATACCGCTTGAGGAGAACCTTGAGCTGATAGGGGATACGATAGCCTACCTTAAAAGGTACTTCGATGAGGTCTTCTTCGATGCGGAGCACTTCTTCGACGGGTTTAAGGACAATGAGAAGTACGCAGTTGAAACGCTGAAGGTTGCAGCGCAGGCCGGGGCAAACTGCCTCGTCCTGTGCGACACGAACGGGGGAACGCTCTGGTACGAGGTTGAGAGCATAGTTGAAAGGGTGAAGCAGTCGATAGATGTCCCACTCGGTATCCACGCCCACAACGATTCGGACATGGCTGTAGTGAACTCCCTGATAGCTGTAAGGAAAGGGGCAGTTCAGGTTCAGGGAACAATCAACGGGCTCGGTGAAAGGTGCGGGAACGCAAATCTGTGCTCGATAATTCCAGACCTTGTTCTGAAGATGAAGGTCCAATCCATACCCGTTGAGAACCTGAGAAAGCTCTACTCAATATCGAGGCTCGTCTCAGAGCTCTCAAACAGGCCCCATCCGGAAAACCTCCCCTACGTCGGGGAGAACGCTTTTGCCCATAAGGCCGGGGTTCACGTATCGGCAGTTGAGAAGAACCCTAAAACCTACGAGCACATAAACCCTGAGCTTGTCGGGAACAGAAGAAGGGTAATGATTTCAGAGCTTTCGGGAAGGAGCAACATACTGAGGAAGGCGAGGGAGATGGGAATTGAGCTCCCGAAGGGCTCGCCTCAGGTCAGGAGGGTTCTGGAGAGGATAAAGGAGCTTGAGGCTCAGGGATACCAGTTTGAGGGAGCGGAGGCATCCTTTGAGCTCCTCCTGAAAGAAGCCCTCGGCATGAAGAGAAAATACTTTGAGCTTAAAGGCTTCCGCGTCATAACGGAGAAGAGGTCTGAGGATGAGGAGGCGTACGCGGAGGCAACGATAAAGCTCCAGATACCGGAGGAGATAGCAAAGGAGAGGGGATTCAGGGAAACGACCGAGCTTACGGCAGCAGAGGGAAGGGGACCCGTTGAAGCCTTAGACAGGGCGCTGAGGAAAGCCCTTGAAAGGTTCTACCCGAACATTAAGGAGGTAAAGCTTACCGACTACAAGGTGAGAATACTCAATGCAGCCGCCGGGACGGGAGCATCACCGAGGGTTCTGATAGAGTCAACGGACGG
>CAZIVU010000033.1:0-11361 GCA_964542865.1 uncultured bacterium
CGATTATATTTTAAGGTTGTTCACCGTTCAAGATGGAGGTTTTATGCCTTTCAGGGTTCTGGTGCTTGCTGCCGGAAAGGGGACAAGGTTTAAGTCAAATGTCCCAAAGGTTCTCCACGAAATTCTCGGCAAACCGATGCTCTGGTACGTTCTCAGAGCAGTGGAGGAGGCAGGAGCCGAAGAGGTATTTGCCGTTGTGGGGCACGGGAGGGAAGGTGTTGAAAGGTTTTTAAGGGAGGAGTTCCCTGAGGTGAAGGTTGTCCATCAGGAGGAGCAGTTGGGGACGGGACACGCCGTTATGTGTGCCGAACCCGTCTTCAGGGGCTGCAGGGGGAAGGTTGTTGTCCTTAACGGTGATATGCCGCTCGTGGAGCCGGAGGATGTGCGGAGGGTTTCCGAAGCCGATGGGGATATGGTCGTCCTTACCGGCTTTCCTGAAGACCCGTCCGGCTACGGGAGGGTTGTTAGGGACGGGAATGAGGTTCTCAGGATAGTCGAGGAGAGCGATGCTGATGAGGAGGAGAGGAGGATCGGGGAGGTAAATGCCGGCATCTACGCGTTTGACTGCGAGAAGCTCTTCTCAGCACTTGGGGAGCTGGAGAGCTCCAACGCTCAGGGCGAGTATTACCTGACCGATGTTCTCAAGGTTTTCAGGGATAGAGGGTGGAAGGTCACTCCCGTTTCCGTGAGGGATTTCTCATCTGTCATGGGGGTTAACAATCGGTATGAGCTTTCCGTTGCCGAGAGGGAGCTCCTCAGGAGGCTTGTTAAGAGGCTTCAGCTTTCAGGTGTCAGCGTTCACAACCCAGATGCCCTTTACGTTGAGCCTGACGTTGAGGTCGGGGAGGACACGCGGATATTTGCCCCTGCCTTCCTGAAGGGTAAAACACAGATAGGTAAAGGGTGCTACATAGGTCCTTTCACGGAGATTGAGGATTCCCAAATTGGGGACTTTGTAAGGGTTGAGAGCCACTGCTGGATAAGGGGAGCTGTGCTGAAGGAGGGAGCATCCGTTGGCCCATTTGCAAAGCTCAGGCCCGGGACGGTTGTCGGTGATGGAGCAAAGGTCGGGACATTTGTTGAAACGAAGAACGCCCGCCTTGAGAAGGGGGCAAAGGCAAACCACCTCTCCTACCTGGGGGACTGCAGGGTTGGAGAGGATACGAACATCGGCGCCGGGACGATAACGTGCAACTATGACGGCTTTAACAAGTGGTTTACGGATATAGGGAAGAACGTCTTTGTCGGCAGCAATACGCTCTTCATCGCTCCCGTGAAGGTCGGAGACAACTCCATCACCGCTGCCGGTTCCGTAATAACCTCTGACGTTCCCGAGGGTGCCCTTGCAGTAGGAAGGGCAAGGCAGGTAAACCTTGAGGGGAAGGCTGAGGTGATAAGGGAGAGGGCAAGGAGAAGGAAGGGTGACGGTTCTCGATGAGATTGTGAGCTACAAGAGGGTTGAGGTATCCGAGAGGAAGAGGAGGATAAACTTCTCAGCCGTCAGGGATGAGGCTGAAAGGCTGGAGGTCCCCCACGACTTCAGGGCTGCAGTTTCCGGGGATGGGGTAAACATCATAGCAGAGGTTAAGAGGGCATCTCCCTCAAAGGGGATAATAAGGGAGGACTTTGACCCCGTTGAGATTGCAAGAGCCTACGAGAGGGGAGGGGCAAGGGCGATATCCGTTTTAACGGATGAGAGGTTCTTCAAGGGTTCTCCCTACCACCTGAGGCTCGTTTCGCAAGCCGTTAACCTTCCGGTCCTCAGGAAGGACTTCATAATCGATGAGTTTCAGATTTACGGCGCAAAGGTTCTGGGAGCTTCATCGTTTCTCCTGATAGTGTCCATTCTCCCCTTCCCCCAGCTCAGGTCGTTCATAGAGCTCGGGAGGGAGCTGGGCATGGAGCCTTTGGTTGAGACCCACAGCGAGGAGGAGGTTGAGAGGGCGCTCAAGGCGGGTGCTGACATCATTGGGGTTAACAACAGGGACCTTAAGACGTTCAGGGTTGACATAGGCACGACGGTGAGGCTTTTACCGCTGATAAAGTCCTCCGGGAAGGTCTGTGTCTCCGAAAGCGGCATAAGGGGAAAGGAGGATATAGAGTTTCTCAGGGAAAGGGGAGCTGATGCCTTCCTCATAGGGGAGCTTCTCATGAGGTCTGATAACCCGGAAAAGCTTTTGAGGGAGTTGATATCTTGAGGATTGCGGTTCTGCTCTGCCTTCTCCTCTTCTCAAATGCGGCTGCTGACTGGTACATACTTTTGCCGAAAACCGTGAGGGAGAAGGCGAAGAAGGAGTCTGTAAAGAAGGTTAAAAAGGGGAGGGAGAAGGTTGAGGTGAGAAGGGTTGCCTGCCCGGACTTCACAATCACCACTCCCGACCTCAAGGGGGTATCCATATCGGATTTCAGGGGCAGGAAGGTTATCATTGTCCTCTTCAGGGGTGCGTTCAACGCCGATACCGAGATGATACTGAAGGAGGTTGACGGGATAGATGGGGCTGTTTCTGTGGCAATTGATGCCGATGAGTCCGAGTTCCCCCTCCTGAAGGACCTTGAGAGAAAGCTCGGGATAAGGTCGGTTTACCTTTCCGCCGACAGCTACCTCGTTGAGCAGCTCAGGAAGAAGATCGGCTTTAAGAAGCTGCCCGTCATCATATTCGTTGACAGGTACGGCTTCATAAGGCTTTACTCGGACAGCGTCGCATCTGCCGGAGGTTCACTGAGGAAAGAGCTGAAGTCGGCGCTCTCCTCAATACCCTAAACGGCTTTCTGAACCTTTCCAGCCTTGAGGCACTTCGTGCAGACCCAGATCCTCTTCTTCTGGCCGTTCACAACTGCCTTTACCTTGTGAAGGTTCGGCTTCTGCCTCTTGCTCGATACCCTGTGGGAGTGGCTTACCTTGTTTATGAAAATCGTCTGCTTTCCACACACGGCGCACTTTGCCATCTCTACCTCCTGAAAATTGCAGGTGGTAATTTATCACTGCATGCCCATCTTTTCAAGCTGGGATGCTGTCTCCTTCAGCTTCTCCTTAACTTCTCTGAGCTCATTGAGCCTTTCCCTGTTCTTCTCAACGACATCCCTTGGCGCTTTCCTCAGGAAGTTCTCATTGCCGAGCTTCTTCTCAATCCTTGATATCTCTACCTCAATCTCCTTCAGCCTCTTCCCTATCCTCTCCAGCTCCTGCCTGACATCTATGATGTTCCCGACCTCAACGTAAACCTCAACGCCGGGGAGGAAGAAGGAGACGGATTTCTCAACACCCTCGGCTTTCCTCTCAACGGATACGCTTCCCGCCGGTGATAACTGCTGAATCAGCTCCTTCCTGCCGTTCAGGACGGAAAGGAGCCTCTCATCCCCTGTGCAGACTTTAACGTTCACCCTCGTTGAGGGAGGTATGTTGAGCTCGGCCTTGACGTTCCTTATCCCCCTTACGACCTCCTTGAGTACTTCAACGGCTTCCTCATCCTCCTCAAAGCGAAACTCGGGTTCGGGCCAGCTTGAGATAACTATGGACTCGCAGTCCCTGTTGGGGAGCTTCTGGTAGATCTCCTCGGTTATGAACGGCATAATCGGGTGGAGGAGTTTCAGGCAGTCCCTCAAAACCCTCAGGAGGACAAAGCACGCCGTTCTCTTCTCCCTCTCGTCCCCTCCGTATATCCTTACCTTTGAGAACTCGATAAACCAGTCTGCAAACTCCCCCCATATGAACTGGTAGATGAGCTTTGCGGCGTCGTTGAACCTGTAGTTTTCAAGCTCCCTGTCGACGCCCTCTACCGTTTTGGAGAGCTTTGTCAGTATCCACCTGTCCTCGGGGGTAAAGTCCTTCTCCCCTTCAAGGTCTACGCCTTCAGATGATGATAGGACGAACCTCGATACGTTCCACACCTTGTTTGCAAAGTGCCTGTAGCCCTCTATTATCCTCTCTGAAAGCCTTATGTCCCTTCCCTGAGCGGCAAGGGCTGCAAGCGTGAACCTGAGCGTATCTGCTCCGTACTTCTTGACCATCTCAAGGGGGTCTATGACGTTTCCCCTCGTCTTGCTCATCTTCTGACCCTTCTCATCCCTTACGAGGGCGTGGACGTAAACATCTGAGAAGGGCTTCTCCCCCATGAAGTGGTAGCCCATCATCACCATCCTTGCTACCCAGAAGAAGATGATGTCAAAGCCCGTTACTAACAGGTCTGTGGGGTAGAAGGCTTTAAGGTCATCCGTTTCATCGGGCCAGCCGAGCGTTCCGAAGGGCCACATGGCAGAGCTGAACCACGTGTCAAGGACATCCTCATCCTGACGGATGTTCCTGCTCCCGCAGCTCTCACACCTTTCCGGAGCATTTTCACTCACGGTTATGTGGTTACAGTCGCTGCAGTACCACGCTGGAATCCTGTGTCCCCACCATATCTGCCTCGATATGCACCAGTCCCTTATGTTGTACATCCAGTCAAAAAACGTGTTCTCCCACTGCTTTGGGATGAACCTTATCTGTCCGCTCCTTACAGATTCTACTGCCCTCTCCGCAAGGGACTTTGTCCTTACAAACCACTGGTCAGATAGGTACGGCTCAACCACGGTCTTGCACCTGTAGCAGTGTCCGACAGAGTGCCTGTGGGGTTCAACCCTCTCAAGGAGGTCGCTCTCCTTGAGGAGATCAACTATAGCCTCCCTCGCCTCAAACCTGTCAACCCCCCTGAACGGCTCAACGGTTATCCTTCCCCAGTCATCCATTATCTGAACCGGCTCAAGCCCGTGCCTTTTGCCGACCTCAAAGTCGTTGAAGTCGTGGGCTGGGGTTATCTTTACAGCCCCCGTCCCGAACTCCGGGTCAACGTACTCGTCGGCGATGATGGGTATCTCCCTGTTGACAATCGGAAGGATAACGGTTTCCCCAACAAGGTCCCTGTACCTTTCATCCTCGGGGTTGACGGCTACGGCAACGTCTCCCAGCATCGTTTCCGGCCTTGTCGTTGCGACAACGATGTAGCCGTTCCCCCTCTTGAGGGGATACCTTATGTACCAGAGGTTTCCCTCCTCCTCAATATGCTCAACCTCAAGGTCTGAAAGGGCTGTGTGGCACCTCGGGCACCAGTTTATAAGCCTTTTCCCCCTGTATATCAGCCCTTCCCTGTAAAGGGTAACAAAGGCTTTCCTTACAGCTTTTGAGAAGCCCTCATCCATCGTGAACCTTTCCCTGCTCCAGTCGCAGGAGGTTCCGAGCCTCTTGAGCTGGTTTATTATCCTTCCCCCGTACCTCTCCTTCCACTCCCACACCCTCTCTAAGAACTTCTCCCTCCCTATGTCGTGCCTCGTGAGCCCCTCCTTTGCAAGCTCCCTCTCAACGACCCACTGGGTTGCAATGCCGGCGTGGTCTGTTCCGGGAACCCAGCAGACCTCAAACCCCTTCATCCTCTTCCACCTGCACACTATATCCTGAAGCGTTGCGTTCAGTGCATGCCCGACGTGGAGAACGCCGGTAACGTTCGGGGGAGGGATTACCATGCTGAACTTTTCCTTCCCTTCCAGCACCTTCTCCGTATCGGCTCTGAAGTAGCCGCCCTCAATCCACTTCCTGTACCACTTCTCCTCAAAGAGCGACGGGTTGTAGGTCTTCTCCATCTTTCCTCCGTTTCGGGAAATGATACTAAATCTGCATCAGGGAGTAGAGGAGCTCTATCTCCTGCTTCCATATCGAGCTGTCAATCGTCTCAAGGATGAGGGGGATGTTGTTAAGCCTCTGGTCGTTCATAATGAGCCTGAACGCCTCAAGCCCGATGTTCCCCTTTCCTATCGAGTGGTGCCTGTCAACCCTGCTGGCAAAGCCCGACTTTGCATCGTTAAGGTGCATCCCCTTGAGGTATCCGAATCCGACCTCCCTATCAAACCTCTCCATCGTCTCCTCATAGGCCTCCTCCGTCCTTATGTCGTAGCCGGATGCGAAGAGGTGGCACGTGTCAAGGCACACACCTATCCTTCCCCTGTCCTCAACGAGCTCGATGATTTCTGCGATGTGCTCGAACCTGTATCCGATGTTTGTCCCCTGCCCTGCCGTGTTCTCAATGACGAGCGTTATGCTCCGTGTTTCCTCCATAGCCCTGTTTATCGATTCCGCCACGAACCTGATGCACCCCCTCTCACCTGCAAGGTTGAGGTGGCTTCCCGGGTGGAAGTTGAGGAACTTCAAGCCAAGAGCCTCACACCTTTTCGCCTCATCTATGAAGGCTTTTAGAGACTTTTCCCTCTTCTCCCTGACGGGATGGCCGAGGTTTATCAGGTAGCTGTCGTGGGGAAGAACGTGGTTAACGTCAATTCCGCTCTCCTTAAGGTTTTCCCGGAAGGCCTCAATGTCGGCTTCCCTCAAAGGTCTTGCCTCCCACCTCCGCTGGTTCTTCGTAAAGAGGGCAAATGCCCTTGCCCCGATTTTCCTGGCGTTGATGGGGGCGTTCTGAACACCTCCAGCCGTGCTTACGTGGGCTCCAACGAACTTCACTTCTCCTCCATCCTTTCTGGGTGTAGTAAAATTAGCTTAGTTCTAAAGCATTTCAACGGAGGAACTATGCTCTTCAAGCTTCTGATAATTGTCCTTATCGTTCTCCTCATATGGGGAGGCGACAAGCTCCCCAACCTTGTGAGGTCGTTCTTCAAGGCAAAGGAGGAGTTCAGGAAGGCAAGGGAGGGGGAAGAGGAGAAGGAAAAGGATAGGAAGAAGCCCGTGATAAAGGTTGTTGATAAGGAGTGATTACCTCAGTATCTCAACGGGGTTCAGCTGGTAAACCTTTTTCCTGTATATCCTGCTTATCTCAAAGTACACTCCGCTTTTCCCCCAGTTTCCGGATGTCCCGGAAAGCCCGATGACCTCCCCCCTCTTTACGAGCTGGCCCGGCTTCACCTCAACCTTTGAGAGGGAGCTGTAAACGGTTGTGTAGCCCTTTGGATGCTCAAGGATTACCGTGTTCCCGAACGGCTTCAGCAGTTTATCGTTCTTCCCCGCAAACTTCACTATTCCCGTTTCGGATGCCCTGACGGGCTCGTTCGGAGGGGAGAGTATGAATATGCCCGGATAGCCGGAGTTCCTCAGCGTCGTGTCTATCCTTCCATCAAGGGGGATTTTGAACTCTAAGGGTCTTCCGAGGGCAAGCCTGTCCCTGTAGCCGACCAGTATCTTAAGCCTCCTTCCGGGCTTTAGCCTGTAAGGTTTTCTGAGGTGGTTTACCCTTATTATCGACCTCATGGAAACGTGAAACTTCCTTGCGATCCTGTAGACGGAATCCCCCTTCCTTACCCTGTAGTACTTGTACACGGGAACTTTTCTCATGAGGTTCCCGTACTTTTTAGTTTTCCTCTTTCTGGAGCGCTTTTTTGAGGGGATTACGAGCTTCTGCCCGACCCTTATCCTGTAAGGCTTCCTGAGGTGATTTTTGGTCGCAATGCTCTTCAAACTTACGTGGTACCTCTTTGCTATTTTGGAGAGCGTATCCCCCCTCTTTACCCTGTAAACGAAGTCGGCGCGGGCACTTCCGACGATTAGGAGGGCAAGAAGTATGCTAATAAACGATCTCAAAGTCCTCGTACCTCCTTTCCGGCTCAACGTACTGGACATCGACATCCTCAACGGATGAGTAGGGGGAACCCTCGTGGAGGAAATCTATGAGCTCCCTTAACTTCCCCTCATCCCCTTCGGCATAAACCTCAACGCTCCCATCGGGAAGGTTCCTCACGTATCCCTTCAGCCCCAGGGATTTTGCCCTATCCCTCGTGAAAGCCCTGAAGAAAACACCCTGAACCCTTCCCCTCACGTTTGCGTAGATTGCCCTATAAGGCACCTTTAATCTCCTCAACAGATTTTAGGCCGTTTCTGTACCCGACCTCGAAGAACTCCTCAGAAAGCTCGAAGCTGTAAGCCGAGCCCCTGAGGCTGTGGTTGACAAGTTTATCACAGTACGCTTCCCTCTTCTCGATGTTCTCAAGGAGCTGAGCTATGCCGACCCTCATGGATACGTCCTTGAGGGATTTCGGGTCGAAGTCCTCGGGTGCAACGTTGACGTTTGAGCATAGCGTTACATCGCATCCCATTGCCAGCGGGAACTCCGAGGGGAGACAGTTTCTTATCCCTCCATCCACGTAGTAGGAGCTGCCGACCCTCCACGGTGAGAAGAGGGGAGGGATGGAGCATGAGGCGACAACGCAGTCTGCAACCCTTCCCTCCTTCAGGAACTTTGGCTTTAGGGTTTTGATGTCAACTACCGTTGCCGCAAAAGGTATTTTGAGCTCCTCAACGTTAAGCTCTCCGAGAAGTTCCATCAGGATATCGTAAAGCCCCTCAAGGGAGAAAATTCCCCCCTTTAGGGAGGGCTTTGCAACCTTTCTCCAGCTCAGTGATTTCGATATCTCAAGCATCTCGTCCGGCTTTATGCCGGCAGCGTAGAGGGCGGCAACGATTGAGCCGGAGCTCGCCCCGGATATGGCGTGGACGGTCAGCCCAGCCTCATCGATGGCTTTGAGGAGCCCCGCATGGGCAAGGGACTTCACAAATCCGCCGGACAGGGCAACTCCGAGCTTCATCTTCAGATTTCTAACGTATCGCCGGGTTTGAGTATCTTTACCTTTACGCCCCTCTCCTCGGCAAGAGCCCTGAACTCCTCCGGATCCTTGTCTATTATTGGCCAGGTCTTGTAGTGCATCGGTATTGAAAGCGATGGCTTTATCATCTCCGCCGCAATTGAGGCATCCTTCGGGTCCATTGTGAAGTTTCCTCCTATGGGGAGGAGGGCAACGTCAACCTTCTCATACCTTCCCAGGAGCTCCATGTCCGCTATAAGGCCAGTGTCTCCGGCGTGGTAGATGCTCTTCCCGTCAACCTCTATTATGAAACCGCAGGGGTTTCCAAGGTAGATGATGCTGTCGTTCTCCACCGCCGAGCTTCCGTGTGCGGCGGGCGTCAGCTTCACCCTTCCGAACGGGAAGCTGAACGTTCCTCCAACGTGCATGTTGTGGGTCTTTGCCCCCTTTGATGAGCAGTAGAGCCCCACCTCGTAAACGCTCACAATTGTCGCCCCAGTCCTCTTCGCTATCTCAATGGAATCCCCCAAGTGGTCCCCATGCCCGTGGGTAACAAATATGTAGTTAATGTCCCTGAAGTCATCGGGCATGGCAACGTTCCACGGGTTTCCCGTGAGGAATGGGTCTATCAGGGCTTTCAGCCCGTTCCCCTCAACGTAGAAGGCTGAGTGCCCTAAATACCACAGCTTTGCCATCTTCTCCCCCTATAGTGAGGATTTGATCTCCGGAAGTTTTGCCCTGAGCTTGAACCTTGCTTTACCGTAGATCGGAGTCTTCTCTATGATGGTAACGAGGAAAGTCTCGTAGGCAAGCTTGTTAACGACCACCACGTAGCTTGTCGTGAAGAAGACCACCTCTTCAAGGGACTCGTTCTCGTCCATGGAGTCTGAAGCTATTTCGGAAAGCCTCAGAACCGGGTTTATCACCGAGCTTGCAAGCTCTTCAACGTCGCACTTCACGTCAGGCTTTTCATACTTTGATATCACAAGCCCCTGCTCATCAACGATGGCGTTTGCCTTTATATACTCGCACTCTGAAGCTATCTTCTTCAGCCTTTCAACCATCATTCCCCCTAAATCAAGCCCCTCTCCAAAAGGAGCTCGGCAATCTGAACGGCGTTGAGGGCGGCTCCTTTCCTTAAATTATCTCCAACGATCCACATGTTCAACCCGCTCCTGAGCGTTGTGTCCTTCCTTATCCTCCCGACAAGAACTTCATCCTTCCCCGCAACGTCCAACGGTGTCGGGTAGATTCCCCTTTCAAAGTCATCCATCACCCTTACGCCCTTTGCCGATTTCAGAGCCTCAACGGCAGCCTCAACGTCAACCTCCCCCTCAAACTCAACGTTCACAGATTCTGAGTGCCCTATGAATACGGGAACCCTGACGCACGTTGCCGATACCTCTATACCATTATCGTGCATTATCTTCTTCGTTTCATTGACCATCTTGTGCTCCTCTTTCGTGTACCCATCCTCAAGGAAGACGTCGATCTGTGGAACGCAGTTGAACGCAATCTGCTTCGGAATCTTCCTCGGCTCCGGGACGGGCTTTCCGCTGAGGATGGCATCCGTCTGCTCCCTCAGCTCCTCCATGGCTTCGGCTCCAGCCCCGGATACCGCCTGATACGTTGACACAACGACCCTTTTTATCCTTGAGATATCGTGAAGGGGTTTCAGGACAACAACCATCTGGATCGTTGAGCAGTTGGGGTTTGCAATGATCCCCCTGTGCCAGTCAACGTCCTCCGGGTTGACCTCAGGAACCACGAGGGGAACGTCCTCCTCCATCCTGAACGCCGAGCTGTTGTCGATGACAACAGCTCCCCTCTTAACGGCTTCCGGGGCAAACTGCTTGCTCCTTTCACCTCCGGCGGAGAACAGGGCTATGTCAACCCCCTCAAAGCTCTCGGGCTTTAGCTCCTCAACCTTTACATCCTCCCCCCTGAACCTGACAATCTTCCCTGCAGACCTTGAGGAGGCAAGGAGCTTGATCTCCGATACGGGGAAATCCCTCTGCTCCAGAACCTTTACCATCTCCCTTCCGACTGCCCCCGTTGCTCCGACAACGGCAACCCTGTAGCCCTTCATTCCTCACCCCTCTCTATCTCTTCTGTTATAAGGTCTCCCATCTCCTGAGTTGATACAAGCTTGCACCCTTCCGAGAATATATCCCTTGTCCTGTAGCCTTTAGAGAGGACGCTTCTCACCGCCCTGTCTATCATCTCCTCAGCCTCTGGCATGTTGAACGAGTAGGTGAACATCATCCCAGCTGAGTTTATGGTTGCAATCGGGTTTGCGATGTTCTTCCCTGCTATGTCGGGAGCCGAACCGTGGATCGGCTCGTAAAGACCTATCTTTCCGCCGATGGACGCGGACGGGAGCATCCCTAAGGAGCCTGTAAGCATCGCACAGGCATCGGAAAGGATATCCCCGAATATGTTTGTTGTAACGATTACATCGAACTGCTTTGGCCACCTGATTACCTGCATTGCAGCGTTGTCAACGTACATGTGGTTAAGCTCAACGTCCTCAAACTCCCCGTGAACCCTCTCAACGACCTCCCTCCACAGAACGGTTGCCTCAAGGACGTTTGCCTTATCGACGCTCGTAACCTTCTTTCTCCTCTTCCTTGCGACCTCAAAGGCAACCCTTGCAATTCTTTCAACCTCATGCTCATAGTACCTCAGCGTGTTGATCCCGACCCTCTCATCCCCGTCAACGAAGATGCCCCTCGGGATTCCGAAGTAGATTCCGCTCGTGAGCTCCCTTACAACCATTATGTCAACGCCCCTCACGACGTCGGGCTT
>CAZIVU010000034.1:0-11341 GCA_964542865.1 uncultured bacterium
GAGCCACCGTAAGGAAGATGAGGAACTTTACGGCCTCATCTCCAAAGTTGTACTCAAAGAAGCCGGCAACGAACCAGTTCACGTAGAGCGCCATAAACATGAGAAACCTCTCATCGCCGTAATCCCTGAAAACCCTGTAGTTGAACGTCAAAAGGAAGCAGAAAAGGTAGAGAAACACGAGCAAGCCCAAAAAGCCGTAGCAAAGCCCTATCTGAATCAGGTTGTTGTGAAGGTGGTTGAATAGCCTGTACTCAGTAAACCTGTACCCGTTCTCCCTCTCAAACTCCCGGTAGTTATTCATCATGTAGGGCTTCACAGCTTCTTTAAGGTTCACCTCCGATATCCCGAAAAGCTTCTCCTTCAGGGGAAGGTCTGAAAAAAGCTGAGCTGCCGATTTCCACATCAAAAGCCTGCACACGTTGCTCTCATAGGTTAACCTGTCTGAAACTTTCCGAGGCTCATAGATTGACCGGACTCTCTCCCTTATGCTTGGAGTAAAGAGGGAGAAAAGGGAAAGCAGGATGAGGAAAGAGAGGAGGGGCTTTCTCCACCTTTTCATGAAAAGGGCTATGAGGAGTAATGAAAGCAGAAGGCTTATCCAGTAGCTCCTGTCGTAGGAGACGATGATGGAAACGGAGAAGAACAGGATGGCAATGAACCTTGGCAGTGAACGTCTGAGCCCGACAGGTGAGAGCAGGAGCGCTGCCGACAGGATACCCCCAACGGTCAGAGGGTGGCTAAAAAATGCTGATGGCCTCCACGGTCTTACCGGGGGGAAGTAGATGCGGAGGTGGCTGAGATCAAAGTGCTTGACATTAACGCCGGTGAACGCCTGAAAGGTAAAGGCAGCAGAGAGGATAAAGCTCCCGAGGAGGAAAAACTCTAAAGCCCTCTTCGGATTAAAGTCCTCCTTCCTCATAAGGTAGGTGAGGGAGGGGAGCAGGCTGCTCGGAAGGGCGAGGAACTGAAACGTTACCCCGCTCAGGATAGACTGGAAAAACCTGTAAACGGGAAGGAGGAGAACTTTAAAATCAAGGATGTCAAAGCTTCTCCCTCTAAAAAGGAGCTTGAGCAGGAAAAGGGTTATGAAAACCCTTGCAACGTTCCTCGTGGCTGGAACGGAGATGGGAACCGTGAAGGCGATCAGGTAAACGAGCAGGCTAAGTCTCAAGGATAACCTTTTCATACCTTTCAAAGACCTCCTCTGCCGGGTAACGCTTCACCTTCTCAGCGGCTCTCCTTCCCCAATCCCCGAGAACTTTCCTGTTCTCAAGCACAAACCTCATCCTCTCAGCGATCTCCCCAACGTTTGTGGGGTCCTCAATGAGCAACCCATCAACGTAGGGGGTTATAAGCTCGTGGGTTCCCGAGTAAACGCTGGCAATGACGGGCGTGCCGCTTGCCATCGACTCAAGAACCACGTTCGCCGAAGCGTCAAAGAGGGAAGGGTAAACAAGGACGTCGCTTGAAAAGTAAACCCTTTCAACCTCACTGACCCTTCCCATCCAGATAACGAAATCCCCTATACCGAGGGTAGCAATCCTCCCCCTAAAGTAACCGTCGCTGCCGCTCCCTGCGACGATGAGCCTGAACCTGTAACCCTTTTCTTTCAAAACCCTCACCGCATCAAGGAGGTAATCAAGCCCTTTCAGCCTGTGGTTGGTTGAAACGAAGGAGAAGATAAAATCACCGGAGATACCAAGCTCCTCCCTCAAGCTTTTCTCTAAAAACCTCCTCCTGTAGTTAAACCTCTCAAGGTCAACGCCGTTCCTTATGACAACGATCTTCTCAGGTTTTACCCGGTAGCTCTCAACGATCTGCCTCCTGACGAACTCCGTCGGGACAATAACCCTCCTCAGGCTGCCGCTCTCAAAGGTGAGCTTCTCTATCAGCAGGTTGACCCAGTGGGACAGGGAGAAAAACCTCCTTATCCCCTTCATCATCCTCGATGCCCATCCCCTGTACCTGAGGTCCGCTCTCCCAACGTAGAACTTGTGAACACCGCCTCCAGCCCTAAAGATGTCCTGATAGAAGGTTTTCCCGAAGCCGAAAATGACGGTATTTTTGTCCGCCTCCTTTATCCTCCTGCCCTTCAGAAAGGAGTAAAGGGCAAAGATGAGCGTCTTTAAACCCCTGAAAGGCACAGGTACAAAAACCCTGTGGATCCTCACACCCTCCGGTTCCTCCTCCACCTTCATCGTCCAGACATCCACTCTGTATCCCTTCGAGGAAAGGTATCTAAGGAAGTTCCAGACAACCTTTTCCTGTCCACCGTAAGTGCCTATCTTTTTATAGAATACTGCCAACCTCTTCACGGGAGAAAATTTAATTAAATATGGAAACCCAAATCAAGGTACACAGGCTCGGACCGATTGCGGCTTTTGACAGGAGCGCTCACTCCGTAAGTCAGATACTCCTCTCCCACTTCTTTGCAAGGTATGGCGTTGAATCCCACATCTACCTGAGAAAGGCATCCAGTAGAGTCCCTTCAGATTCGGAAAAGCTCCTTGAGTTTTTAGGGATAGAACCGAACAGGAACTTTCACGTCCACATGACACTGAGCCACAAGGGAATCTCCTCGGCAGTAAACACCTTAAGATTCATATCAAACGTCATCACAACGGGTGGAAAGCACGTAGTCTTCCTGTCAAAGGAAAAGCACGTCATTTCACTGTCAAAGCTCAGGAGGCTCGGCTTCAAAATCGTCTTTGAGAACCATGAGGACAGGCTCTGTCCGGAGGCTATGAGGGCTGCAGACCTTAACTACGTAGTATCCCCAAAGGTTTACGAAAGAGCTTCAGAGCTGAAGAGCGTAAACGTTAAATTCTGGAACTACCACTACCCTGTCGGAGAAAACCTGTTCAATATAAAGGAAAACGTGTCTTTAAGAAAACCGATAAAGTTAGGATACGTGGGAACGCTTATCCCGGAGAAGGGGGTGGACGTACTCATCAGGGCGATCAGGAATCTGGAGGGCTTCACCCTGAAGGTAATCGGCGGTACCCCCGAACAGGTCGAAAGCCTGAGGAAGGCGTGCAGGGATTACGGTGTCGAGGAGATGGTGGAACTCACCGGATTTGTCGACCAGAGCA
Source organism: uncultured bacterium (assembly GCA_964542865.1). Classification (GTDB taxonomy): domain Bacteria; phylum Aquificota; class Aquificia; order Desulfurobacteriales; family Desulfurobacteriaceae; genus CAZJFY01. The sequence continues at coordinate 3,093 of CAZIVU010000034.1, forward strand.
GGTTGAGGGAGGAGCTTGCCGGAATAGACATACTTGTAGCACCCTTCAGGAGAAGCCAGAAAACCATACCACTTAAAATCTACGAGTACCTATCAACGGGAATACCCTGTCTCGTGAGCAGGATTCCGGCCACCGAAACGGTTGCCGGGGAATCCGTGTTCTACTTTGAACCGGAGAGTGAGGAGAGCTTGAGGAGGATGCTACTCTTCATGGCAGAAAACGGCAGGGCTGTTGAGGAAAAAGTCAGAAAAGCCCGGGCTCTGAGCAGAAAATTTCACTGGAAAAGCGTGATAGAGAAAATCCTTAACGATTTAGAGGAGATATGATGGGTTTCTGTGTCCTCCTCTACCACAGGGTTAACCCGAAGTTCGGGGTTCCGCCGGAGAGGTTCAGGAGGCAGATGGCATTCCTGAAGAGGTGGTTTGAGGTCACGGACATCAGGAAGGTAAAGGGGAAAATCGCAAAGCCTAAAGTCATCATTACGTTCGATGACGGATTCCTCGACACGCTCATATTCGCATACCCCGTTCTCAAGGAGATGGGGCTGAAAGCCATGCTGTTCATATCGCCAGAAAGGGTATACGGGAAGAGCTGTCTGAGAAGGGAAATCGATGAGAACGTATCAACCTTTGAGGCGTTCAGGCGTTCGTTCCTCTACGGGGATAACTCGCAGTTCCTCTCGTGGGAGGAGTTAAGAGCCATCTCGGACGTTTTTGACGTCCAGTCCCACTGCTTGAGCCACAGAGCCGCAACGGGAAAGGGGAAACCCTACAGGGAAAACTCCGACTGGAGGATATACTCCCTGACGGAGGATGAAAGGGAAAAGGTCAGGGAGGGCGTTGAGCTTACAAGCGTGGTTGTCAAAAGCGAGGAATTGGCAAGGTTAGAGCTTTCACAGTCAAAGAGGATAATTGAGGATAGGCTCGGAAAGGAGGTTGATGCTGTTGCCTGGCCATGGGGAATCTATACGGAGGAAAGCGTTAAAGTTGCAAAGGATACAGGATTCAGGTACTGCTTCACAACGGAAAGGGGGTTCAACGGGGATGACCTCTGCCACATCAAAAGGGTTGCAGTCGGAGAGGGGAAAGGGATGTTCTGGTTCAGGACGAGAACCCTGTTCTACTCACTGTAGAGGAGAGCTATGAAAAGGTTTCCATTCTGGGCTCTTAACTACGTAAAGCCTTTCAAGTGGCTTATCGTTGTGGCTGTACTGACGATGCTGATAAACTCAGGGGTAACCTCCTTTCTCGCATACTTCATCAAGGACATCGTGAACACGGTATTCGTCACCAAGGATGAGAGGATGATCAAGCTCATACCCCTCATCCTCGTCGGACTCGTTCTCCTGAAGGGCATCGCCTTCTCCATAAACTACTACACGATGGCGTACATCGGGCAGAGAGCCATAGCAAACCTCAGGGAAGACCTCTACTACAAGGTGCTGAGGCTCCCCCTTGAGAGCTTCATGAAGGAACCGCCCGGAGCCTTCATATCCAAGGTTATAAACGATACCTCTCTCCTCCAGGACCTTATGGTAAGGCAGATTGCGACGGTTTCAAGGAACATCCTGACAGCCGCCGGACTCATCTTCGTGATAGTGTATCAGGACTGGAAGCTCGCCCTCTTCGGATTCATAGGGCTTCCGTTGATAGGGGTTCTCATATCGAACATCGGGAGGAGGATCAAGAGGTACACCCACAGGATGCAGGAGAGGCTTGCCCTCCTTACAAACCACCTCTTCGTAGGGGTGAGGAACATCAAGGAGATCAAGCTTTTCCTCCTCGAGGAGAGGTTCCTTAAAGGCTTCAGGCACGACAACGAAAACTACCTGAAGCAGTTCATGAAGATAAAGAAGGTTGAGGGGATATACCCTCCAATAGTTGAGCTCATAGCATCCATCCTCGTTGGAGCCTTGATCCTCTACGGAGGGAAGAGGATTGTATCAGGGAACCTGAGCCCCGGCTCCTTCTTCTCGTTCATGATAGCCATGATTATGGCCTATGAACCCGTAAGGAAGATAGGGCAGAACTACAACAAGATTCAGCAGTCCTCATCGGTTGCGGAAAGGGTTAAGAGGATACTTGACACGGCGGATGAGTACGCCGTCAGAGATGGAAAGGTACCGTTAGATAAAAGGGTGGAGAACATCTCTTTCAGGGACGTCAGCTTCAGGTATCCCGGAACTGAAAACTACATACTCAGGAACATCAACCTCAGGTTTGAGAGGGGAAAGAAGTACTCCATCGTCGGGAAAACGGGAAGCGGGAAAAGCACTCTGGTAAGCCTGATACCGAGGTTTTACGACCCAACCTCGGGAAGGATCGAGTTCAACGGGATAGACTCAAGGAACATCAAGCTGAAGCCCCTGAGGAGAAAGATCGGGTACGTTTCTCAGGAGATTCTCCTCTTCAGGGGAACGATTTTCGAGAACATAGCAATAGGCAAGCCCGATGCAACGGTTGATGAGGTGATTGAGGCGGCAAGGACAGCAAGCATCCACGACTTTATAACGTCACTTCCCGAAGGCTACAACACCGTCATCGGTGAGGGGGGAATTGAGCTCTCAGGTGGCCAGAAGCAGAGAATTGCCATTGCAAGGGCCGTGATAAGAAACCCGGATGTCCTGATACTGGATGAGGCAACGAGCGCCCTTGACTCCGAAACGGAGAAGAGGGTTCAGGAAGCAATAGACAGGAGGTTCTCGGACAGGGTACTGATAACCGTTGCACACAGGCTATCAACAGTCCTGAACAGCGATGAGATAATATTCATGGAGAGCGGCAGGGTAGCGGACAGGGGAAAGCACAGGGAGCTTATGGAGAGGAATGAAAGGTACAGAAACATCTTCAAGATTCAGTTTGAATCAGGTGCTGAAGGGGAATAGGTACATCCTTCTAACGGCTCTCATTTCAATCCCGTTCTTCTTCTCAAGGCTCTACGAACCATCGCTCAGCGGTGATGCTGCAAAGTACGCTCTCATAGCAAAGAACATGCTGAAAACGGGGGATTTCTTAGTCCCCTCCCTCGGCTATGAGCTCTACTTTAAAAAACCTCCAGCCTTCTTCTGGATAATTGCACTGAGCTTCAAGGTTTTCGGCGTTAATGAGTTTGCAGCAAGGTTTCCATCAGCCCTCTTTGCACTCCTCGATTCCATCCTCCTCTTCCTCCTCTCAAGGAGGATAACGAAGGATGAAAGGCTCTCCTTCATCGCCGCAGCCGTATTCACTGCAAACTTCGAAGTTATAAGGATCTCAACCGTTGTCAGGATGGAAAGCTTCATCGTCTTCCTTAACCTTCTAACATTGATTGTGATGGCAAAACCATCCCTTAAAAGGGGGATAGCCATCGGCATACCGCTCGGGCTTGGCATCATGGCAAAGGGACCCTTCCCCCTCATCTCCCTGATATCCCTCACCATCTACTTCTCAGTAAAGAGGAGCTGGAAGCCCCTCCTTTACTCCCTCATCTGCCTTCTCATATCCTTAATCCCCTTCACCCTTTACACCCTCTATATGGCGGGGCACCACAGGGAGTTCCTCAACGAGTTCTTCATCAACCAGATAGCTGAAAGGTTCACGGGAAGGTTAAAGGAGGGAACGGTAAGGAGCGCTTTCTTCTACGAGAGGATTATTCTCAAACACTTCTGGCCATGGAACCTGTTTCTCCTGCTTGGAGCGCCGAGAATTTTCAGGGAAAGGATAAAGTTAAATGGGGAGCTCCTCTACCCGTTCCTGACGGCATTTCTCCTCACCTTCATCCCCCTTCACTTTGTTGGATTGAAGTTTACAAGGTATTCCTACTACCTCTACCCCTTCCTCTCGTTCGTATCCGCTTTCGGGCTCAGGGTAAAACCTGAAAAGGTCTTCATCCCGATAGCCACTGCGTATGCGCTTGTCTCCCTGATGTGCCCCTGCAGTTTCCACAGGGATAAGATGAAGGAGCTGAGACCCTTGATTGAGGTTGCCCTTTCAAACTACAAAGATATAGGCATTTCAAGAAGGATAGATAAGGACACAAAGAACGCCATCCTCTTCTACTTTGACGTGGACTGGAATGAGAGGAGATTCAACGTTGATAGGGCGGGAGGGAACTGCGTGATCAAAGGAGGGAGGTTCTGCATCAGCAGGTTACAGGAAGCCCATCCTCTCAATCACCTCCTCCGGTGAGAGCTGCCTGAAGCAGGCAAGGTCTTTCCTGCACTCCTTCCAGTTCCCGCAGGGCTGACAGGGAAGCCCCTTCCTCACCTTGATTACGAAGTCAAGGTCGGGGAACCATCCCTCATTGGGACCTAAAACAACAACGGACCTCTTCCCCCTGCTGACGGCTATGTGGGATGAGAGGGAATCGTTCCCTATAAAGAAGCTGCTCCTGTCAACGAGGGATGCAAACGAGCGAAGGGGAAGTGGTTTTCTCAAAATCCTCGCCTTTCCGGTAAGGGCTCTTCTGGCAACCTTCTCCTCACCGGGGCCGTAGGCAATCAGTGGAGTCAAACCCGTCCTTTCTGCTATCATGGATGAGAGCCTGCCGAACTTCTCAGGAGCCCATGCCCTATCAAGCCTCCTTGAGGTCGGAACGACGAGGAAGAAATCACCGATGCCGAGCTCCCTCAACGCCGCTTCCGCGGCGCTCTCATCCTCTTCCGAGGGGAAAACCTCAGGAAGGTATTTCCTGACCGGCTCCTCAATCCCGATTCCCCTTAGAAGCTCCATCCTCTCCCAAGCCGTATAGCCGCGGTTCACCCAATCAACAAGCGTGTTGTAGTAGAAGTTCTCCCCCTTCTTCCTGAAAGCCACCCTTTTCTCCGCCCCCGAAAGAAGCGTTATCCTCTTTGACCTTCCTGTCCTCTGGGCATCGATGACGGCATCGTACCCCTCCTCCCTGACAGCCCTGATGGTTTTAAGCTCCGAAAGGATGCCCTTTCCGATTGTCAGTATTCTGTCTATGTAAGGGTTCCCCTCAAGGAGCTCCCTTGCCGATTCGGACGTTAGAAAGTGAACCTCCGAATCGGGTACCTCCTCCTTTATCACCCTTGCAAGGGGAGATGAGAGGAGAACGTCTCCAAGCTGCCTTAACTGAATGATGAGAACCTTCACCCTGAAACCTTCGGGACTATATTTTAGACAAACTCAAGGAGAAAGATAGGTTTGAGAGTCCTCCAGTCAACGACGGCTATAGGGTGGAGCGGAGGAACGGAACAGTGTTTCCTCCTTGCAAAGTACATGAACCTTTCCGGCGTCAGGACCGACATTCTGACATTCCCGGGAACCGAGCTTGAAAGGAGGGCAAAGAGGGAAGGGATAGGGATTGTCCACTTTCCAAACAGCAGGAGATTCAGCGTTAAGGAGGCGAGGAGGCTCGCAGGGATAATCGAGAACTACGACATCGTTAACACCCACATATCAAAAGCTCACTGGTTTGTATGGCTCTCCTCATTCTTCATCAGGAAGAGGCCAAGGATCGTTTTCACAAGGAGGGTTCCGTTCAGGATATCAAGGGTTTCAGCCCTCACCAAGTACAGGTTTCACACAGACCACGTAATAGCCGTGTCAAGGGAGATTGGGGAAGCCCTCTCTAAGTCGGGGATAAAAAACGTCTCCTTTATCCCCTCCGGCGTTGAGCTTGAAAGGTTCAAGCCGGGAACCGAAACGAAGGTTAGGAAGGAGCTCGGCATAGAGAGGGATGCTGTCATCATAGCGAACGTTGGAAACTTCTCAAAGGTCAAGGGACACCACATACTCCTTCCGGCGTTCAGGGAACTCCTTAGAAGGAGGGGCGGGAAGTTCTACCTTATCCTTGCAGGAAGGGATACGAAGGGCGAGGAGGCAAGGAGGACGGTAAAAGAGCTCGGAATTGAGGGAAGAGTTAAGCTCTTGGGGTTCAGGAGGGATATCCCGAAAGTGCTTGAGGCATCCGACCTGTTCCTCTTCACGTCGATAAATGAGGGGATTGCCGGCTCGCTCCTTCAGGCTATGGCTATGGAGAAGTTGGTTGTTTCAACCGACGTTGGGGGGATAAAGGACTACCTCAAGGACGGATTTAACGGTATAGTGATAAAGCCGCAGGTGGACTCCGTTGTCAGGGGGCTTGAAAGGGCTCTCTCCCTCGGAGAGGAGGAGAGGAGGACGCTCTCAAGGAACGCAAGGAAAACTGCAGAGGGTTTCAGCATCGAAAGAACGGTCGAAAAAACGCTAAACCTCTATGCCTCTCTTCTCAAAGAAAGCCCGAAATGACCTCCTCAACCTTTCCGCTTCCCCGCTTCTGAGGTTTGAGAAGGAAAGGTAAAGCTCAAGGAGCTCTTCAAGGTTCCTGCTCTCCCCCCTTCTTCTCAGCTCCTTGTAGATGTCGTGGATGTAGTCAACCACCTCAAGGGAAGCCCTGAACCTTGAGAAAACTCTCCTCATGTTCTCAAGGTCGATAACGTAGACCTTTCCACCGGAAACGGCAAAGTTTGAAAGGGCAAGGTCTCCGTGAACAAGCTTGAGGCTGTGGAGCCTTGCTGAGACCTTGAACGTTTCACTCAGTAAAGCATCAAAGCTTCCATCCCCTATAAAGTCGGTTAAGGGCTTCAAGCCCCTTATAAACCTTGACTTCGAGAAGCCAACGTTAACCGGAAATACCCTTAAGAACCTCCTGCTCTTTACCTTAACAACCTCAACCGTATCTATGCCGTTCTCCCTTAGAAACCTCGAAAAGCGAAGTTCCCTCTGGGGTCTGGAACCGTAGAGGAGATTCCTGAAGGAGGAGATATAACTCTTGAGGCCAACGTCGTGGTAAACCTTCAAGAACCACTCATCACCGACCGAGAAACCGCTCTTCCTCTTTGACGAGTAAAGCTTCCTGACCATCAAAACCACCGTTTTGAGATAAAATATGGACAGGAGGTGGTATGTTTCCAGAGTTTGACGATTTTGCAAGCGGGAAGGAAAGGATATGTGTCGTGGGGCTCGGATACGTCGGACTTCCCCTCTCGGTTGCGCTCTCAAAGAGGTTCAGCGTAATAGGGTTTGACGTTGACAGCAGAAGGGTTGAGGAGCTCAAAAGGGGATTTGACAGGACGGGTGAGGTCAAGAACCTCAGCAAGGCAGAGATTGAGTTTACCGACAGCCCCTCCTCAATAGGGGAGGCAAAGCTCATCATAGTGACGGTCCCAACGCCCATCGACAGGCACAACATCCCCGACCTCTCACTGCTGAAGGGAGCAACCAGAACTGTCGGAAGGCACATGGGAAGGTTTTCAACGGTCGTCTTTGAGTCAACCGTTTACCCGGGGGTGACCGAGGAGATATGCGTCCCGCTCCTTGAGGAGGAGTCGGGCTTCGCCTACATGGAGGAGTTCAAGGTCGGGTATTCCCCTGAAAGGGTCAACCCGGGTGACAGGGAACACACGGTTGAAAGAATTGTAAAGGTCGTCTCAGGGTGTGATAGCTATACCCTCAAACTCCTGTCAAGGATCTACGGCTCGGTAATTGAGGCAGGGGTCCATGAGGCTCCGAACATAAGGACAGCAGAGGCTGCAAAGGTTATTGAGAACACCCAGAGAGACCTGAACATAGCCCTCATGAACGAGCTTTCCCTCATATTCCACAGGCTCGGCATAGATACGAGGGACGTGCTCGATGCTGCCGGAACGAAGTGGAACTTCCTCAAATTTGAACCGGGGCTTGTGGGGGGACACTGCATAGGCGTTGACCCTTACTACCTGACCTTCAAAGCTCAGGAGATAGGCTACCATCCGGAGGTGATACTGTCCGGAAGGCGGATAAACGACTACATGGGCAAGTACGTTGCAGAGCAAACGGTTAAGCTCCTGATAAGGGAGGGGAAGCAGGTCCTGAACTCAAGGGTTGCAATCCTCGGCTTCACCTTTAAGGAGAACATAAGGGACATAAGGAACACGAAGGTTATCGATATATACAGGGAGCTGAGGGACTTCGGAGCCGAACCGCTGATATACGACCCCCACGCCGACAGGGATGAGGTTAAAAGAACCTACGGCATCGAGATGGCTGAAAGCATGGATGAGGTGAAACCATGCGACGCCTTCATAGTTGCTGTAAAACACGATGAGTTCAGAAACCTCTCGTTTAAAGACTTTGAAAAGCTCTCATCCGGGAAACCCATAATTCTTGACGTTAAGGGCATCTACGACAGAAAGGCTTTCTCAAAAGCGCTCCTGTGGAGACTTTAGAAACCCGAATTTTGTGGTATCATTCCGTTTACCGAATTTTGGAGGTTTAAGATGCTTTTCA
>CAZIVU010000035.1:0-11281 GCA_964542865.1 uncultured bacterium
CGGGCATCCGGGTAGGGAGCTTCGGGTAAAAATCGTAAAGGTTGGAAGGGAGAGGGACGAGAACCTCGGAGTTGCCGTTTAGAATTTTGCTAAAATTAGCTGTCGGGTTTCCGATAATGTCGGTGAACCTTTCAGAGGAGATGCCATGAGGATAAACAGGATAGGCTCCGACATAGTTGAGCTCCTAAAGGGGAAGCTCGGAAAGAGGGAAGTTGAGAAGTCCTCAGAGCAGCCTGAGATGAAAAGGGTTGAGGTTGAGAAAAGCCGTGTGAGGGTTGAGCTTGAAGAGGTCAGGAGGGAGAAGGTAGAGGCAATAAAGGCTGCAATCAGGAGCGGCAACTATGCGGTTGACGTTCACAGGATATCCGAGGCTATGCTTGAGGAGTTCCTCGGTGGGTAATCCTGTAAACGAAGGCGAGGATTTCGGCGACAACCCTGTAAACCTTGGGGGGGATTTCTGAACCTATGTCTATGCTTATCAACGTTTCGACAAGGTCGCTGTTCTCAACCACCTCAATTCCGTGTTCCCTTGCAATTTCCACAATCTTTTCTGCTATAAAGCCCCTTCCCTTTGCAGAGACCACCGGCACCTTTCCCCGCTCATACTTCAGGGCAACGGCTTTCTTCTCCTTCAAAGCTCCTCCGGAGACGGCATGAACATAAGGAAACAGCTCCTTAAAGATATTATCATAATGTCCATTATATCCGGTATCATCACCCCCTTCATCATAAGGGTTGTAAACCCGGCTTTGAAGATATCCCTCAACGAGTTCTCGGTCTCCCTGATATCCAACTTCGCCCTCGGGATGTTCATCTACTACGTCCTCGTCAGGGGAAACTTGAGGGATTACTTCGATACGCTCTCAGGAGCCCTGAGGAGCATGAGGAGGATGATTGAGAAGGGGAAATCCGAGTCCCTTGAGAAGATGAAGTCGATAGAGATAAAGGTTGAGGGAGGGGACCTTGTCTACGGTTTAACGAGGGAGTTTAACTTTTTCGTTAAGAAGCTTTATGAGAATGAGCTTCTTGACAGCTACCAGAGAAAGATGGCAAAGGTGTTTGCAAACCTCTACACTGTTGAGGAGCTGTCGAAACAGATATACTCATTCCTCCTTTCAAAGTTCGGCATAGTTGCCCTTGCCGTCTACATGAAGGGCTTGGGAGGGGTTGAGAACGTGGCATGCATAAACTTCACTGACTGCAAGGTTACAGACTTTGTAAAGAGCAGTTTCGAGCTGAAGGAGCTGAAGCTCCTGAGCGTTGAGAAGGGAGTTAACATCGTTTCCGGGGTTGAAGTTGGTGAAATCCTCATCGTTCCCATATCTGTGAAGTCGTGGGAAGGGGTTATGGTTCTTGCAAAGGTTGACAAGTTCAGGGGGTTTGAGCTTAAGTTCCTCAGAAGGATGAGGGATATGATAGCCCAGGCTTTCAGGAACGCCTACAACTACGAGAGACTTCAGAGGGAGTCCGCCTTTGACCCCCTTACAGGCCTTTACAACAGGAGATTCGGGAAGAGGAAGCTCGGTGAGATGCTTGCACTTGCAGAGAGGGAGTCGAAGCCCGTTTCCGTTGCGATGGTTGACATCGACAACTTCAAGTCGATAAACGACACGTTTGGCCACCTTGCGGGGGATTTTATCCTCAGGGAGGTTGCAAAGATCATCTCAGCCCACGTGAGGGAGTCTGACCTTTCCATGAGGTATGGCGGGGAGGAGTTCATAGTCGGCATCTACGGTGCTGACAGCTCCCGGGCGCTTTCGGCTGTGGAGAGGATAAGGGCTGAAGTTGAAAGCCACGTTTTCAGGTTTGAGGGAAGGGAGATAAGGGTTACCGTGAGCATCGGCGTGGTTACGGTTTACCCCCATGAGAGGTTGAGCATAAACGAGATAGTGGAAAGGGCTGACAGGGCGATGTATGAGGCAAAGAGGTCAGGCAAGAACAGGGTCGTTGAGTTTAAGGAGCAAAGCCTCTAACCTCCTTTCAGCCTCCTCAACCGTTTCAGCATCAATCACCTCATCGGCTTGCGGGATTGACCTCATGTAGAGCGGGTCGTAGTAGCTCTCCATAAGCCTGACGGCAGCCTTCCCGAATTCCCTGCTCTCTATCAGCTTCTCAATCTCACTGTAGATTTTCGGGTTTAAGTGCTTTCTGATTCTCCTCAGAGCATCCATATAAACTTCAGGCTTCTTTGTCGCCGAAAGGTAGTCCTCAAGGCAGATTTTTGCCCTCTCTCCTATCGGCAGTTTTACAAGCACCTTTACCCCGTTCATCATCCCCTTCCAGAAGGGTTCGGGGATGTGTATCCTTCCTATCTTCCTGCTTTCCCCTTCAACGACTATGTATCCCCTGTCTCCGTTTGCCTCAAGTTCCCTCCACAGGTAGGCATCAAACATCTTCTGGGACGGCTGTTTTAACCCTATGCCTCCAAAAACAGAACCCCTGTGTCCTGCAAGACCTTCAAGGTCTATAACGGGGAAACCTTTTGCCTTCAAGTTTCTGATTATCCTCGTCTTTCCGCACCCCGTAGGTCCGTAAAGCACAACGAACCTGACCCTCCGACAGATGTCGGATATCCTTTTCAGGATGAAGTTTCTGAACTCCCTGTAGCCCCCCTTTACCGTCGGAACGTTTACCCCTACAAGGTTTGAGATTGTTGCAACGGAAAAGCTCCTCATCCCTCCCCTCCAGCAGTAGAGGGCAACTTTTCCTTTCTCCTCCTTCAGCTCCCGTATTTTCTTCACGATATCCGGAAGCCTTTTAGCAACCATTTCAAGGGCTACCATCCTGGCTTCCCTTTCGCCTTTTGAGTAGTACACCTTTGATATCCTCTCCTTCTCCTGCCCCGTGAAGAGAGGAACGTTTACAGCTCCGGGTATGTGAAACTCCTCAAACTCCTCCTTTGTCCTCACATCTATGAGCTGATAACCTTCCCTCAAAGCTTCCTCAACCGGTATGCTCTTCACCATCGCTACTCCCTCACAACCTCAAATATAGTCATGATGAAGGAGGGAAACGGTGCAGAGTCGGGAATTCTCCTTTCAACCTCCTCAATCAGGAAGTTCCCGGCGGCTAACCTTATCGTTCCCCTGCTCAGAACCGGCTTGAGATTTTTACCTTTGAAATTCACGCTCTTTGAGATACCCAAGAGCTCGCCGGGAGTCAGGAACCTTGCCCGTCTGTAGATAGACCTTTTCACTCTGGCTTTGAGCAGCCTGTAAACTGAAAGGGTTGAGAGTTTGTTGAGGAAGCACACCACCACGTAGTTCCTGCTTACCCTCAGCGCCTCCTCCATCGCCCTTTTCCTGTTTTCAATGAACTCGAGGCTCGTTATGAACATCGATGCCCCAAAGCTGTCATCCCTGAAGGGGAGCTCGGTCGCATCTGCACGGGCTAAATTCCTCAATCCCTTCTTTAAGGCAAGGGAGAGCATTTCCATAGACGCATCAACCCCGAACACTCTCAGCCCCATCTCCTCCGCAACCTCCATCCATATCCCCGTTCCGCACCCGATATCTAAGACCTCAGATACGTTTTTCGGAAAGTGCCTTTCAAAAAGCTCCCTCTCAAGGTTGAAGGCCTTCCTCCCAAATCCCTTCCTGAACCAGCTCTCGTATTTTTCAGCTTCGGCGAACGGCTCACTCACCGAGCCCCTCCCTTCCCGTTCTCAAACCGGGAGAGATTATGGAGATTAACCTTTTCATATCCCTGCTGTCTATCTTTGCGTCCTCGTGTGCAACCCTTAAGGGGTAGGGGTATCCGGATACGATGTAGGCGGACAGCATATCCATAACCCTTTCGGTATCCATTCCGCTCTCGACCTTGTAAACGTTCCCGTTTTTGCCGAACCTGACGTAGGAGGTTTTGAACCTGAGCTTCCTGAACGTGTCCTCAAATACCTCCGGGAACCCCCTCTTGAGCTCCCTGTCCATGGTTATCTCCACAGGCTTGCTGAAGCCGACCGGAAGGTCGGATGCGTTGAATATCGCTATGTCAGGGAGGACGGACTTGAAGCCGTAAAGCCTGCTGGTTGAGGTCTTTGAGATGGAGATTATCCTCTCCGTGAACTCTGCAAGGAGGGAAAGCGAATGGAGGTATTCGAGGTACTCAAGGTATCCGCAGAGGGCGGCAAACTTCTCCCGGGAGATTTTCAGGACCTCTCCGTAGAAGTTCTTTGAGCCTATCCCGTCCGCAGGAAAACTCCTCCTCAGCTCCTCAAAGATTTTCGTGACGGACTCCCTCTCCTCCTTTGACAGCTCAAACGAGAAGACAGCCGGCCTTATTACGTTTCCGATGAATGAGCCGTCGATGAGGACGGCGTCAGCCCCGTCCTTCAGGAGTTTCAGGGCTTCCTTTGCCTCAAGAATCCCCATGAGCATTGAAAGCCTTGAGTCCGAGAACTCATGGGGTTTTAAAACGTCAACGTCCACCGTGAAGCTTTCCCGGTTCTCAAGCTTTCCGTTCGCAAAGAGCTTTGATACCGAAGAGATTGCGTATACCGTGAACCCGAGGAAGTCCTTATGGTTTCTGCTTCCATCTACGGCACCAACCCTGAAATCCTTTAACTTTTTCGGCGTGTAATCCACCCATACGTTGCCGACCTCCTCCTCATGTCCCCCCTCAAGCTCGAGGATCCTCCTTATAATATCCTTTCTCTCAACGGCTTTTTTTATCAGCTCCGATTTTACGCCCACGCTCCACCTTGTTATATAATTACCCTACAAAAGTTTCCGGGTTGGCTATGAGAAAGTTCCTGATTGCCTGTTTCTTCATAGTAGCATCCCTGTTCGGCTATCACAGGTTTAGCGATTCCTCCGCTAACATAAGTTATGTTGGCAGGAATTTCAAGCTTGAGGTTCCGTTTGAACAGAAACTCCTCAACGATTTCTCGCTCCAGTACAGGCTTTTCAAAAAGGCAAAGCTTGAATCGGGAAGGTTCGTTTACAGCTTCGGGGACTACAGGGTGTTCTTCACGGTTGACCCCCTTCTGCAGAGCGCCGCAGAGGAGGTTTTCAGGACTTACAGGCTGAAGTACGGAGCTTTCGTTGCCATCGACCCCGAAACGGGAAGGGTTCTCTGCGCCCTGAGCAGTCTGGATTTCCCCGACCTGACTGTGAAGAGGAGCTTCCCGGCAGCCTCAACGTTTAAGATTGTTACGGCCGCTGCTGCCCTCGAATCCGGAATTGCCGATACAAAGTCAAGGATGGTCTGCGGAGGTGTTTCGGATTCATGCTCCCCGACGGTATGGCTGAAGAGCAGGTACATGGTCGTCAGGGATATGAAATCATCCTTTGCTAACTCGGCAAACCCTTACTTCGGAAACCTCGGAAGGATAATGGGCAAGTCCCTCCTCCTCTCATTCGCAAGGAGGTTCGGCTTCAACAGGGAGGACATGGGTTTCCCCTGGGGTAAGGTTTACACACCTGTAGATGATTACCAGCTCGCCCTCACCGCTGCCGGACTTCAGAACTCAAGGGTCAGCCCTTTCCATGAAGCCCTTATTTCCGCCACCATCCTCAACGGCGGGGTTATGCCAAAGCCGACGCTGATTGAGAGGATTGAGAGGAAAGGAAAGGTTGTCTACAGCTTTTCCCCCTCAAGCCTTGGAAAGGTTGTATCCTCTTCGACTGCGAAGAAGCTGAATGAGATGATGTTCGGGACGTGCAGATCCGGAACTGCATCCCAGAAAAAGTTTTTCAGGCTCTTCAGGAGGAGGTTCAGGGACTTCAAGGTCGGAGGGAAAACGGGAACCCTCTCAGAGCTTACCTACCCTGAGGGAAGGTGTGAGTGGTTCGTCGGCTACTTTGAGGGCAAAGGTTTAAAGCTTGCGGTTGCCTCTCTGGCGGTTAACGGCAGCAGGTATTACATTACGGGCTACGACATATCGCCCCTTGTTGTTATGAAGTTCATTAAAGGGAGGAAAGCGGAATGTGTGTCTTCTGCAAGATAGTGAAGGGGGAGATCCCCGCAAAGGTTGTCTATGAGGATGAGACTGTTATGGCATTCCACGACATCAACCCTCAGGCTCCCGTCCACATACTCATCATCCCGAAGGAGCACATACCGACCGTTAACGATTTAAAGGAGAAACATGAGGAGCTGGTCGGACACATCCTGCTCGTTGCTAAGAGGATAGCGAAGGAGCTCAGGGTTGCAGAGAGCGGCTACAGGATACTTGTCAACTGCAACAGGGATGGAGGTCAGGAGATATACCACCTCCACTTCCACCTCTTTGCTGGAAAACCGCTCGGACCGATGATATGCAGGTAGGTGGCTATGATAGACCTTCACACGCATACAATTTTCAGCGACGGTGAGCTCCTCCCCAGCGAGATTGTCAGAAGGGCGGAGAGCATGGGTTACAGGGCAATTGCCCTGACGGACCACGTTGACTACTCAAACTACGAGTTCGTCATTGAGAGCATTTTAAAGACAATAGATGTTCTCAACTCTGAAACATCGCTTACGGTCATACCGGGCGTTGAGATAACCCACGTTCCCCCCTCAAAAATCCCGGACCTCATAGAAAGGTGCAGGAGCTTCAACGTTCTGGTTGTCGTTCACGGTGAGACGGTGGTTGAGCCGGTTGCTCCGGGAACGAACATGGCTGCAATCATGGGGAAGGCGGATATCCTTTCCCATCCGGGGTTTATAACGGAGGAGGAGGCAAGGCTTGCCGCAAGCAGGGGCGTTCTCCTTGAGATAACGTCAAGGAGGGGTCACAGCCTGACAAACGGGCATGTTGCCGCCACTGCGAGGAAAACGGGAGCCTCCCTCGTCATAAACACCGACTCCCACTCTCCGGGAGACCTGATTACCAAGAGCTTTGCTATGAAAGTCGGAGTTGGAGCGGGGCTCTCCGTTTCCGAGGTTGAGGAGGCGTTCCGAAATGCCGAGAGAATTGTTAAACGCTTCAGCCCCTCTTAAACCTTTGCAGTTTTGGACAGGAACTATGGCTAAAGTTAGCCGAACGCATAGCCTAAAGTTTGGAGGTAAAAGTGAGGAAGCCACCGTACAAGGCTTACAGGAAAAAGGAGAAGAAGGAAAAGCACATCGAGATTCCTGAGAAGATAGATACGAGGGAAGCTGAGCAGCTCGTTGAGGACATATACAGGCTGGGCGAGTTCCTTAAAACCCACTGGAAGAAGCTCTTTGCCGTCCTTTCCGCCCTCCTCCTTTTGGGAGGTGGGTACGGCGGTTTCAGGCTCTACGAGACGTCAAAGGAGCTGAAATCCGCCGAGGTTGTTGACAGGGGGCTGTCAGAGCTTGAGAATGGGAAGACCGATGAAGCGCTGAAGGTCTTTTCATCTGTAAAGGTTGATACCCCCTCGGGAAGGGTTGCCGCTTTCCTCTACGGGAAACTGACAAACTCAACGGATGTTCTTGAAAACCTTTCAAAGGTGAAGTCCTTGACGATAAGCCCGGCTTCAAAGGTAGCCCTTGCAGGGGTGCTGATAAACGGGGGAAAGCTCAAGGAGGCTGAAAGCGTCCTCCTTTCCGTCAGCAGGTCTGACGACTGGACCTACCCTCAGGCTCTCTACTACCTCATAGTGATTAACGTGAAGAGGGGGAATCTGGAAAAGGCAAGGGAAACGTTTGATATCCTTCAGGCTGACTATGGAAACTCGATATTCTCCCAGCTTGCTCAGGAGCTGCTGAAGTGATAAGGGTGGTGGATAACCCGGTTTCAAAATCCCTCCTCTCAAGCCTCAGGGACAGGAAAACACCTGTTAGGGGTTTCAGGGAGAGCCTCCTGAAGCTCTCAAGGATTCTCATTTATGAGTTCTTCAAGGACACTGAGGTCGTGGAGACCGTGATAGATACCCCCATTGAGGAGGGGGTAAAGGGCTTCCGCCTTAAGGGGAACGTTGTATTTGTTCCGATACTGAGGGCCGGCCTTTCGATGGTTCAGCCGGCGCTTGAGGTTCTGCCCGATGCAGCTTTGGGGTTTATAGGAACTGTCAGGAATGAGGAGACCCTTGAACCTGTTAACTACTACCTGAAGTTTCCCCTCATTGATGGTGCAAGGTACGTTCTCCTTGACCCGATGGTTGCAACAGGGGGGACATCGGAGCACGCCGTTGAAACCCTTATAGGTTCCGGAATAGCTGAGGAGAGGATAGGGCTTGTCTGCACGATATGTGCCCCTGAAGGCGTTGAAAGGCTTTCGAGGTTTAAGCGGTTAAAGATTGTTACAGCCTCAATTGATGAAAAGCTGAACAGCAACGGTTACATTGTTCCCGGACTTGGTGATGCGGGAGATAGGTTCTGTGGAACCGAAGGAAAGGAGGTTATTGAATCCTATGGAGTTCAAAGCGGTAAGGGGAATTGAGGATGTAATTCCTCCTCTCAGCCTGAAGTTCAGGAAGGTTGAGAGCATGTTTGAGAGGAGCATGGAGCTTTACGGCTTCAGCCCTGTTAAGCTTCCCATCATAGAGAGCGCAGCACTCTTTGAGAGGAGCGTCGGGGAGACATCCGACATAGTTCAGAAGGAGATGTACGTCTTTGAGGACAGGAAGGGAAGGAGGCTTGCTTTAAGGCCGGAAGGAACAGCCTCAGCGGTGCGGGCATACGTGGAGCACTCCGTTTTCACGAGGGAACCCTATACCAAGTGGTACTACATAGGTCCCATGTTCAGGTATGAGAGGCCTCAGGCCGGAAGGAAGAGGCAGTTCTATCAGGCAGGTTGCGAGGTGTTCGGGCTGAAGGAAGCGGGTGCAGATGCCGAGCTTATCAAGGTTGCCGATGACATTCTAAGAAGCCTTGGCGTTGACTTTACCCTTGAGCTGAACTCAATCGGGTGCAGGAGGTGCAGGCCGGCTTACAAGGAAGCCCTTCTCAAATTCCTTAACAGGAGGAAAAACCTCCTCTGCAGGGACTGTGTGATGAGGATGGAGAGAAACCCGTTGAGGACGCTTGACTGCAAGGTTGAATCCTGCAGGGAGGTGATACGTGAGGCTCCGAAAATTTCAGATTTCCTCTGTGATGAGTGCAGGTCCCACTTCGAGTCCCTGAAGGCTTACCTGAAGGATTTAAACGTTTCCTATACCTTCAACCCCGATATTGTCAGGGGGCTTGACTACTACACGAAGACGGTTTTTGAGTTCAAAAGCGGCAGGCTCGGCGCTCAGAGCACGGTGCTTGCGGGCGGAAGGTACGATGACCTCGTTGAGGAGCTCGGAGGTCCCCCGACTCCGGCACTGGGGTTTGCTCTCGGGATCGACAGGGTTTCCCTCCTCATCGGGGAGCCGGAAGGGGAAAAGAGGGGAGTTCTCATAGCCTTCAGCGGGGAAAGGGCTTACGGGAAGGCTCTTGAGCTTGCCTCAAAGCTGAGGGAGAAAGGGATAAGGTGTGAGGTTGACCACAGAAAGGGGAGCCTGAAATCTCAGTTTAAACTCGCAAACAGGTTGAAGGTCGGCTATGTGGTCATCATCGGTGAGGAGGAGCTTGAAGGGGGATTTCTCTCGCTCAAGTGCATGGATTCGGGGAAACAGGAGAGGGTTGAATCGCTTGAAAGCCTCATAGCAAGGATTTAGGATGAAGAGGGTTCTCATCCTCGGCTCTACCGGTTCCATAGGAGAAAACACTCTGAAGGTCATAAAGTCTTTCCCCGACAGGTTCAGGGTAGTCGGGCTCGTTGCCTCAAAGAACATCGATAGGATAAGGGAGCAGTCTGAGGAGTTCAGACCCGAGGCTGTCTGCCTTACAAACGTCGGGGGGTTCAGCCTTGACGGGGTAAAAACCTACTCCGGATTTGATGGTTTAAGGGAGCTAATAGAGACTATCGATTACGATGTTGCGGTTTCTGCCATTTCCGGTTCGGCAGGAATTCTTCCGACCTACTGGATCGCGAGGAAAGGGGGGAGGTTGGCCGTTGCAAACAAGGAGTCCCTTGTCTGCGCCGGGAAGTTCATCGTTGGTCAGGCTGCAGAGGTAATCCCGGTCGACAGTGAACACTCCGCCATATTTCAGTGCCTCTCAGCCGGAAGGAGGGAGGAGGTTAAGGAGATAGTGCTCACGGCATCCGGAGGCCCTTTCCTGAACAGGGAGAACCTTGATGACGTCAAGCCCGAGGAGGCTCTAAAGCACCCTAACTGGGAGATGGGGAGGAAGGTTACCGTTGACTCCTCAACCCTCATGAACAAGGGGCTTGAAGTTATAGAGGCTTACTGGCTCTTTTCCTTTCCCGTTGATATGATAAAGGTTGTAATCCACCCTGAGAGCATAGTCCACTCAATGGTTAAGTTCAGGGATAACTCGGTAATCTCCCAACTGGGGAAGCCGGACATGAGGATTCCCATAGGCTACGCACTCTCCTACCCTGATAGGCTCCCATTGGGGGATGAGCTTGACCTTGACCTCTACGGCAGGAAGCTGACGTTTTACAGGCCGGACTTTGAAAGGTTCAGGTGCCTCTCACTCGCCTATGAATCCCTGAGGATGGGGTATCCGTACCCGATAGTCCTCAACGCCGCCGATGAGGTTGCCGTTGAGCTCTTCCTCAGCGGAAAGCTCGGGTTCCTCCAGATTCCCGAGCTCATAGAGAGGACGCTTGAAAGGGTAAACTTTCCCCCTCCGGAAACCGTTGAGGATGTCCTGAAGATAGATGAGGAATCGAGGCGCATCGCCGAGGAGATAGCGGGATGGCTCTGAAGAGGGGTTTAATTCACGTCTACACCGGAAACGGAAAGGGAAAGACGTCAGCAGCTTTAGGCCTCTGCCTGAGGGCTATCGGAAGGGGGTTGAGGTGCTGTTTTATTCAGTTCATAAAGGGGGTTCCGACGGGAGAGATGGAGGCGGCTAAAAGGCTTGAAAACTTTGCGTTCTTCCAGGTTGGAAGGAAGGGGTATAACTTCAGGCTTGAGGAGGAGGATTACAGAAGGGCAAAGGAGGGGCTTGAGCTTGCAAGGAAGCTCTCACCTGAGTTTGATGTGATGGTTCTTGATGAGCTTAACGTTGCCGTCCACCTCGGGCTCCTGAGCATCGATGAGGTTTTAGACTTCCTTGAGAGCAGACCACGTTCCCTTGAGGTTGTCATAACCGGAAGGTATGCAAAGGGTGAGATACTGAAGGTTGCAGACTACGTTACGGAGATGGTTCTCATAAAGCATCCCTTTTACCTTGGGGTTGCAGCAAGGGAAGGCATAGATTTTTAGGAGGAAAGGATGTTAAGGGTGGTTATTGCAGTTCTCATGGTTATTCCCCTTTCGGGTTGCCTGCCCCTTCTGGTTGCCGGAGGAGCCGGGGCGGCGGGCGGCTACTACGTCGGCAAGCACTACAACGT
>CAZIVU010000036.1:0-11070 GCA_964542865.1 uncultured bacterium
TTGGGCTTACCTACGTAAAGACGAGGAACTACCTGAGGATAACCTCAAAGGAGAAGCTTTTAAAGGAGGCAAGGCTTGAACCTGTCTATACGTACGTTGTTCCTTTGAACTACGCCGATGCAGAGAGCGTTGCGAAGATGATTAAACAGCTTATAGAGAAGAGGAAAACAAGGGTAACTGAAAGGTTGGCTGAAAGGGAGGCTGTTCAGGTTGATAAGAGAACGAATTCGATAATACTCAAGGTTACGAAGGATCACTATGAAAAAGCGATGAAAATTATAAATAGGATAGACAGGAGAACAAGGCAGATATTCGTGAAGGCAAAAATCGTGCAGATAAACTCCAACGTTTCAAAGCAGCTTGGCATAAGCTGGGGTATAAGCGCTTACAATGGACATTCTCCTTATCTTACAGCAAGTACTGGCTTTTTCTCTGCTTCTCCAGGAGGTGACTTCCCCTTGATAGGCGTTGTTGATCCTGATGCAATTAGAAATATCCATAATATCCCCATAGGTTCCCAAACTCTTGCTTTGGGATTTCTTAATAGGTCTCAAACTATAAAAGCCGAACTTGCCATAAAAGCCCTCGAGACGGATGGGACTGCAAAGATAATTTCAAATCCCCAGATCGTTACACTTGATAATGAAGAAGCATCAATTGAGCAGGGCATTGAGATACCTTACACAGAGTCAACGGTTGCTTCCGGTGGTGCCACGAGCTATACGATAAGCTTTAAGAAGGCATCACTCATCCTGAAAGTGAAGCCCCACGTTACCAATGACGGAAACATACTTCTCAACGTTGAGGTAAGGAAGGATACACCTAACTATGAGCACGTTCAGTTAACCGGGAGTAATGAACCTGCAATAAACACGAGGAACGTCAAGTCAACTGTTATGATAAGGGATGGTGATACCCTTATAATTGGTGGAATTTATGAGAGGGAAAGGGATGTTAACAGATCAGGTATTCCCGGGCTTTCACGGATCCCGCTGCTTGGATGGCTGTTCAGGCAAAAATCGGATACGATAAAAAGTACTGAGTTGCTGATTTTCATAACTCCTCAGATTCTCAAATAGGGGGTGGTAGATGAGAAAGTTAATCTTGATAGGTTTCATTCCCCTCATTGGGCTACTTTCCTGCGGAGGAGGTCCATCCTCTCAGGAAACCGGCATTGTATCTGCTTCAACAAGTTACCTCCAACAGGATGTTATTTGCTGCTTAAGTGGTGAAAATAGTACGAGTGGAACTTGCAGCGGAGTTCCGCAGCCGGAAAGTTTCACTGTGGCAATAACCAATGAGAACCTGACCGGGAATAACACGCAGCCTATTCAGGTAAGGGGGTGCACTGCACAGTTCTATCCCAAAAACGGAGCTCCTTCATTACCAGATGGTTACGTTTCATGCACACCCGTAACGATTAATCCGGGAGAAGAAGGGAACGTTACGGTTACCCTTCAATCTTCTCTCGTTGAGATGATGCAGAATTACTATGAAAGCCTTGGAAAAATACTTTCTTACAGGGTAAAAATAACATTTGATATAGCTGGATACTATTCAGGTGATTACGATACCTCCTTCTATGTAGACATAGATTTCGGCAACTTCATAGAAAATGCAAACGATGCTTGTAGTGCAGGAGGTTAATAATGAAGAGAATATCTTATCTAACCATAATTTTTGCAATGTGCTTTGGGATCTTGAATAGTATTCCAGCTACTGCAGGTATCGGTTTGATCTCACCCTCTTTAGTGAATGGTACTATAAATTTTGGTCCAATTGAACCAGGGCAATCAAAGTACGACTCAATTATTGTTGTTAATAACGGAACAGAAAATATGACAATCGCGAGCGTAGTTACGGAAGGACCACCTTTCTCTATTGAGTCAAATACCTGTTCTAAAGGTTTAGGTCCTGGTGAAAGATGCGTTGTTGTTGTTAAATTCTCGTACGATGTTGAGGGCGATTATGATGGTTTCTTAAAAGTTTTTACTGATAACGGGACGGGTCAAGTTTCTTTACATGGAAAAGTCACAGGTACTGGAGTTTTTGGTGCTTTGATGGTGAATCCGACAGCCATAGACTTTGGCAATGTGAAACCTGGAGATATTAAGTACGAGTCGATTACGTTAACTAACAACGGAACTGGGGATATTTCGATTGCGAGCGTAGCTGCGGAAGGGTCACCTTTCTCTGTTGAGTCAAATACCTGTTCTAAAGGTTTAGGTCCTGGTGAAAGATGCGTTGTTGTTGTTAAATTCTCGTACGATGTTGAGGGCGATTATGATGGTTTCTTAAAAGTTTTTACTGATAACGGGACGGGTCAAGTTTCTTTACATGGAAAAGTCACAGGTACTGGAGTTTTTGGTGCTTTGATGGTGAATCCGACAGCCATAGACTTTGGCAATGTGAAACCTGGAGATATTAAGTACGAGTCGATTACGTTAACTAACAACGGAACTGGGGATATTTCGATTGCAGATATGGTTATGGAAGGAGCTTCTTTTTCTATAAAATCAAAGACATGTTCTAATACTTTAGAAGCAGGTAAGACATGTGTCGTTATTATGCAGTTTTCTTCAGACAAACTTGGTTCTTACGGTGGAACTTTGAAGGTATTTACGGATAATGGTACAACTATTGTATCCCTTCAGGGTTCTGTTGTTGGTCAGAAATCTATAGCTGTTAGCCCCTCGGTTCTTGACTTCGGAATTGTTCCTGTTGGAGCTACGCATGAAAGGGAACTTGTTATAACGAACGATGGTGATGTGGATGTAACGATAACAGGGGTTGAGGGGATTTATGATCCGTTTTCGGTTGAAAGCGTTCCTGCAGAGCCTTTGGCTCCAGGGGAAACTGCGACGTTGACCGTTTCGTTTTCTCCGCAGGATATAGGCAACTATACACAGAGTATAGTGATTCTTACAGATAATGCCTCACTTACGAAGACGGTTCAGCTTAAAGGTGAAGCTTTGGGTTCGAATGCTACATTTCTCTACTTTACCGTAGAAGGTGAAAGAGTTTCCAAAATTTTCCTCCCTGACACCTTCCTGTTTAGTAGGAGTTCTGTAGAAATTACGGTAAACAACCCTACATTAAAGGATATTACTGTTGAGCATGTTAATGTTCCTAAAGGCTTCTCGGTTGACCAGTTGAGTTTTACGATACCTTCCCAATCGAGCCATACCATTTCAGTCAGTTTTAGCCCTGAAATAGCAAGGCTTTATTCAGGTTATG
This sequence comes from uncultured bacterium, assembly GCA_964542865.1. Lineage (GTDB taxonomy): Bacteria > Aquificota > Aquificia > Desulfurobacteriales > Desulfurobacteriaceae > CAZJFY01. The sequence goes on from CAZIVU010000036.1 coordinate 3,238, forward strand.
TCCAGTTAACCACTTCAGATGGCCATCTAATTACTCTACCAGTTTTTGGAAAAGGGATTGACCTTAAGTTCAGCTTACCTGGATCTGGTGCAGCAAAGGTTGTCGGTGAGAAGATGTCTTCAATCCCAAGTCTGTACGCAAAACCTCCGGGCATAGCTGCCCTTGAAGCTATAGAACTGTTTGTTTATAACTTGAAAAGTCAGGTGGTAAAAGTTGATGTTCATTTCTTTGCTCCTCCAGATGGAGCCATGTTCTACAAGGTTTTAAGCAGTGGGGATTGGGTAAAATTACCTTCTAACTGGTATGATAGTGCAACGAATACGCTTCATCTGATCCTTGAGGACAATGGAACTTATGACCTTGACCCGTCACCGGGGATAATCGATGACCCCATAGTTGTGGCGGTTAAGGATACAAACGTTCCTCCTGCTGAGTCCGGGAACGCCGGTGGGGGAGGTGGCGGAGGTTGCTCTATCTCCGGTTCCCCTCAGGCAGGCTTCTGGGGTTTTGTTCCGGTGCTCATCTCCACGCTTTTACTCATTCTCTTTGGAAGGGTCAAAAGGGAAGCTTGAGCGCTTTCGGGTTTTTGGTTGTTGATAAGCCCAAGGGGGTAACCTCCCACGACGTTGTTAAAGTTGTGAGGAGGTTGCTTCCCAAGGGTATTAAAGTTGGCCATACGGGGACACTTGACCCCCTCGCAACGGGGGTTTTAATCCTTTCTGTTGGTAAAGCCACAAGACTTTCCGAGTACCTCCTGAAGCAGGATAAGTGCTACACGGTAAAGGGGGTTCTCGGGTTATCAAGCGATACCTATGACGTTGACGGGAAGTTAATGGAAGTTCCCTGCGGGGAGGTGAAGAGGGAGGAGCTTGAAGCTGTGGCGGGGAAGTTTTTGGGGAGACTGAAGCAGGTACCACCTCCCTTTTCTGCAGTGAGGGTTAAAGGGAGAAGAGCTTACGAGCTTGCAAGGGAGGGGAAAGAGTTTTCGCTGCCGGAAAGGGAGGTTGTAATTTACTCGGTAGAGCTTGTCAGCTTCAGCTATCCGGAGTTCACCCTCTCTGTTTGCTGTTCCTCCGGCACGTACATTAGGACCCTGATCCATGATATCGGCAGGAAGTTGGGATGCGGTGCCGTGGTGAAGGAGCTGAGAAGGGTTAAGGTTGGGAGGATTGGAGAGGAGCAGGCAGTTGATCTTGAAAGCTTGAAAAGGGAAAGCCTTGAGAACTTCCTTCTGCCTCCACAAAAGGTTTTACCTTTCCCGATACTTGAGCTGGGCTCGAGGGAGGTCAAAAGGTTTAGGAACGGTGCTCCCTTACAGGTTAAGGCAGAGGATGGAAAGTACTCCGTTCTCTCTGAAGGGAAGTTCGTGGGGGTGGGGATGGTAAAAAGAGGGTTTTTGAGGCCCGAAAAGGTCATCTCCTGACAGCATCAAGCACGGACTTCAAACTCCCTATTATCTCCTGATATTCAACCTCTCCGCTCTCCACCCTGTCCATGAGGGCTTCAAGCTCCTTTGTAAATTCCTCCGATGTGTATGCGGGAAACTTTCCCGAAAGGTAACGGTGGATTTTCTCTCCCAAGCTTGTGGGGTAAAGGAATTTTCCCCTTTCGATGATATACCTTCTGTCAAGGAGGGTCTGAACAATTTTGGCATAGGTGGATGGCCTCCCTATGCCCCTTTCTCTCATCATCTGGACGAGCTCTCCCTGAGTAAAGGGGAAAACCTCCGAAACTTTTCTCTTTGAGTAGGAGATGACGTTGAAGTAGTGCGTTTCCCCCTCTTCAGGCTTTATTTTTAGCTCCCTGACTTCAAATGGCAGCATAAGGTTCCAGCCATCCTTGGTGATGTTTACAGGTATCTCCTCCTCCGTCTCGATACCTTCCGGGATGAGTTTCAGGGTAAGCTTTACCTCTTCGACAGCTAAAGGAACCATCTGGGAAGCCATGAAGCGCCTGAAGATAAGGTCATATACCCTGAAGTGCTCGCTTCTGAACCTGATGCCCAGACCGGAAACGGTAATAAGCGTTTTAAGGCTATTTACGTCAAGAGGCTTCGTTGGCCTTATACACTCATGAGCACCCCCTTTCCCCCAGCTCCTCAGTTTAACGTAGTCACTTCCGAAGTGCTCTGTAATGTACTCCTTCGCAACCCCCATGCCGGCAGTGGAAACCCTTGTTGAGTCCGTCCTGTGGTAGGTGATAAAGCCGCTTTCAAAAAGCTCCTGTGATATCTCCATGAGCCTCTTTGCGGAGATGTTAAGGCTGTTGGAGGCTTCCCTTAAAAGCTCTCCGGTATTGAACGGAGGGGGAGGGTTTTTCTCAGAGAGCTCCCTCTTTGCAACTTCAACCTTTAGCTTATCTGGGGTTAACCTTTTGAAGAGGTCAGGGTCCTTTACTCTGAACGAGAACGTTCCGGCTTCAGTTTTAACCGTTAAAACGCCTATCTTTCTCCTGCTCTCCCTGTGTCTTTCTATAACCCAGCCGAGAACGGGAGTTTGAACCCTCCCGGCGGATAGCCATCGTTTCCGGAACACCCTCCAGAGATGCTGGCTAAGGGCAAAGCCAACCCACCTGTCCGCTATCCTCCTTACTATCTGGGCTTTTACGAGGTTTTCATCGATATTTCTTGGTTTATCAAGAGCTTCAAGGAATGCCCGTTTGGTGACCTCATGAAACTCCATGCGCCTTATCCTTGGCTGGTAGGGCTTGAGCATCAAAGCCGTGTCCCAACCGATCTTCTCCCCCTCCGTGTCGGGGTCACTTGCTATGAATACCTCATCAACCTCAAGGCCCACCTCCCTGAGAGCCTCTACAATCGTTATCTTATCGATATCTGGTTTTCCCTCACACCTCGAGCAGTAGGGTTCGGTTGTCTGTTCGCCGCACTTTGAGCAGTACTTTATCGTGTCGTAAACGGGGATAAACCTGTTCTCCTCCTCGACAACTCCCCAGATGCCGTCCCTCACTGTAAGGTCGAAAAGGTGCCCCTTTGAAGCGGTAAGAAGCAGAAGCCTTTCCCCTAAATTTATCTCATAGACGTCGACGCCCTTAACTTTCCTCCTTGTCGGTTTTCCGAAAAAGGATGAGATAGTTCTTGCCTTGTTCGGAGACTCAACAACTACAAGGTCCGTTTTCAACAGGCTCTTTGTTTCCTCTCTAACCTTTCCCTCAACTACCTCTTTAACCCTTTTCCTGTCCGCATCAACCCTCTTGAATATCTCATCAATTTCATCCTCGGTTATGCACTCAAAGCCCAGCCTCCGGCACAGCTCCTTCCCCCTGTAGCCTTTGAAAACGCGGAACGTTATGCCTTCAAGAAAGACGACAATCCTTCTTCTCAGGGAGTTTAAGGCTTTAAGGTCATCGACAAGCATAAGGGAAACCCCTTTTGTCAATCCTCCCGCAAACATCCGGGATGTTCTTCCAGATGCCTGAATGTAACCGGCAGCATCTCCAACAACGACAGACAGCTCCCCATTCTCCTCCTTCAGCGATACGGTATCGGAGCTTCTTACCCTCTCAAGAAACTCTTTGTTCTGAAGGTGAAGCTCAAGGAAACCCTTTATCTCCTCAAGCCTCTCCTTTACTCTCGGGTACCTATCAAGGAGCTCCTCCTTCAAAGTCAGGTACCTCTTAAGGTAGTTTATATAGGAGATTACCCTTGCCTGCTCCTCAAATAGCTCCCTGAGGGCAAGGAGCAGCCCAAACAGCTTAACGGGTTGGAGCGTTAGCTTAACGCTGAACTCCATTTTGGGAACACCTATGAATACCGCATACCTTACAGCTTCCGGAAGGTCTATCCCCCTTGCCAGAGGGTTCCTGTAGCTTGAGATTCCTACAACTGCATCAATCTCACCCTTTGCAAACGCTTCCTGGATATCGGGAGTGAAGTCCTTGTAGGAAACCGCCCTGATTCCTGAGCTTTTCAGGTGATTGACAGTTTTCTCAACAAAATCCTTTCCCCGGTCTTCTGAAACAAAGACAAAAACTCCCCTTCCATACCTTTTTATCAGATCAACGCACTCGGAAAGGTAATCTCCACCGTTGTAGATGAGGATATCCTCAACGTTTCTCAGGGCGGTAGCCGACTTTCCCACTTCAAACCCCAAAAGCTCCCTGAACAGCTTCACCCTTCTTGACCTCGGCTGAGATGTTGCTGATGAAACAACGAGGACACCTTTTACCTCTTTTCTCCTCTCCTCGAGGTATTTCTCTATCTCCCTTATTCTCTCAACCAGTTTCCTGTCTGCCCTGTTTCCCGTCCTTGCCGCTAAGGATTTAAGGTTCAGAACCTCCGTTGCTCTTTCCAAGTCCTCTTCGGTGAAACCGAGGAGCCGTATTACCTTGTCAACGTTCCTTGCACTTTTAAGCAGGGAGTCAACATCATCAACAAAAACGAAGTCAAAAGGTGAGGGTATAATCTCAAAGTTCCTGTAGAGGAAGTTCGTTGTTGTTATGAGGATTTCAAAATTCCCAGATTGTATGGCTTCCTTTTCGCTCCTTTTCCCCGTATAGGCTAAAATCCTCTTCTCCGTCAGCTTCTTTAACCTCTCGGCGGTCTGGAGTACTAAAAGCCTTGTTGGAACAAGTATGTAAATTTTCCCCGAAAGGTAAGCTGAAGTAACAAGTCCCCACGTTGTCTTTCCAACCCCGGTGGGGGCAATCATGGTAAAGGACCTCTTTAAAGCCACTCTCCTTGCCCATGCGAGCTGAAGGTTCCAAGGGGTAAATCCTGTCCTTTCCGTGAAGAAACTGCTGTAGCTATCGGAAAACTCCTCAAGTTTGCACAGCTTTTCGAACCCTTTAAGCCTTTCGTTAAGGGCATTACAGATATCCCCTTTCCGCGAGTATGAAATCTCTTTTTCAAGGCATTTCCTGCAAGGAAGGCCAAGGTTCAGCCTCTCATCAGAGATTATTCCCCCGCAGTTTGGACATGTCCTGTGGAATTTGGCTATCATGTTCTCCCCTTTGGGTATAATACTCAAAATTCTTTGAAGAGGGAAGAATGAAGATTGTAAGGCATTTCATGCCGACGAGAGTGGTGTTCGGGAGAAGGTCTATCCAGAGACTTCCCGAGGAGGTGGAGTACCTCTCGCTTGATACGTCAAAGGTTGCCGTAATCTGCGGGAAATCGGCTGTTTCAAACGGTTTTGTTGATACCGTAGAAAAACTCCTTAAAGTCAAGCTCTCCGTTTTTGATGAGGTTGAATCTGATCCGTCCATTGAGAGCGTTGAGAAAGTTCTCGGCAGGGTTGAGGAGTTCTCCCCATCGCTGATCATTGCCATCGGAGGAGGTAGTCCCATAGATGTTGCAAAGGTTGTCTCATGCATGCTCAGGAATGAGGGTGATATCGAGGGGTTTATCGGAGTTCCGGAGTGCTTTGAAAACCCCGGAGTTCCATTGGTTGCCATACCTACAACGTCGGGCTCCGGTTCTGAAGTAACCCCCTATGCTGTCCTTACGGATGAGAGGAACTGGAGGAAAGCCCCTCTCATAAGCCACCACATGTTTCCCGTTCTGTCGATAGACGATCCGGACTTTACACTTACCATGCCGCAGTCCGTTACCGCAAATACGGGTGTCGATGCGCTGACCCATGCCGTAGAGTCCTTTGTCTCGAAGAGGGCAACCCCGATTTCAAAGCTTTACTCGGTTGAGGCTATGAGGCTTATATCGAAGAACATCGCCCGGGCTTTTGGAAATCCGAGGGATGTTGAGGCAAGGGAAGGTATGATGCTTGCAAGCCTTCTGGCGGGCATGGCTATAACCGATGCAGGTGCAGGCCTTGTTCACACGATGGCTCACGTTTTGGGCGTTATGTACCGTCTTCCCCACGGGCTTTCAAATGCGATGTTCCTGGTTCCCGTCCTGAGGTTTTACGGTTTTTCCGTTGAGGGTGAGATAAGGGAGATGGGGAGGGCAATGGGTTTCAGATCTGGCAATATCTTTGAAATCCTTGATGAGCTTGAGAGCCTTTTGGAGTTCCTCGGGAAGCCAAAGAGACTGAAGGACATCGGGTTTTCGGAAAACGATATCTCTACGTTTATCAACCTTGTTATGGGAAGAAGGCACTTGATGGGAAATCTCCCGAGGATACCCTCGGAAAGGGATGTAAGGGAGATTGTAAAGGGTGAGCTCTGACCCACCCTTTACTCCTTACCTTTGCCTTTCTCCCCCTCGGGGGTCTTAACGATGATTTTGACCTCCTTCCTGGCAGCTTCAGCCTTAGGAAGCCTTACCTCAAGGATTCCTTTGTCGTACACTGCTTCAACTCCCTCCTCCTTAACCTCAACGGGAAGCGGAATTACCCTCTGGAACTCACCGTAAAAGCTTTCACTGAGGAACACGTTTTCCTTCTCCTCCTTCTTCTCCTGCTTCTTTGTTCCCCTGATTATGAGGTAGTTGTCCCTTACCCTTACATCTATGCTGTCCTTGTCAAGTCCCGGCATCTCAGCCTTAACAACAACCTCATCCGGCGTTTCGTACATCTCAATTCTCGGCTCAAACCTGCCGATCTCCGGGAACTCCCTTCCGAGGGACCTCGTTATCTCGCTCATCATCCTTTCCATCTCCCTTGAGATCCTGAAAAGGTCCTCAAACGGGTCAAACCCCCTTCTTCCGAAGAACCTCTCAAACATGGCCACCTCCTTCAAAAGTTGTTTTAGATTTTCTCAAGCCAATTTTAAATATATCCCGCTTCCTCCCAGAGTCAATCTTAACATTTGAAAGCTTTCTCTACGGATGCTATATTAAGCTTTCAATTCGCTTTCGGGAGAAGGTATGGGTAAAGATTTCGTTCCAAAGTGGATAGCCTGGGAGGTGACAAGGCGTTGCAACCTGAGCTGTATTCACTGCAGGTCGGCATCAACCATGGAATCTGAACAGGGGGAGTTCTCCTTTGATAGGGCGAAGGCGCTCCTTGACGACATTGGCAGGATTTCAAGCCCGACCGTTGTGCTCACGGGAGGGGAGCCCCTTCTAAGGGGCGACCTTTTTGATATTGCAGCCTACGGAACCCAGAAAGGTTTCAGGATGTGCGTAGCCACGAACGGAACCCTTGTCGATGATAGCATCTGCAGGGAGATGAAGAGAACCGGCATCAGGATGGTTTCCCTGTCCCTTGACGGCTCGACTGAGGAGATACACGACGATTTCAGAAAGCAACCGGGAGCTTTTGATGGCGTTATGAGAGCTGCCGAGCTCTTCAGGAAGCACGGCATACCTTTCCTCATAAACTCATCGTTCACGAGGAGGAACGCCTTTGATATTCCGAACGTTTACAGGAAGGCAAGGGAGATAGGTGCAAGGGCGTGGTACATGTTCATCGTTCTCCCCGTAGGGAGAGGTGAGGACGCCAATGCTGAGCTTTTGGATGCTGACGAGGTTGAATACTGGTTGAACTGGCACTACGAGCTTGAAAAGGAGCTTATACTGAAAGGGGATAACACCATTCTGGTCCGCCCGACATGCGCTCCCCACTACTACAGGATCTTCTACCAGAATGCAAAGAGGGATGGCCTTGACCTTAAGAGGAGAAATCTCGTGTTCGGAACCGGAGGAGGTAAGGGGTGCGTTGCAGGGCAGTCAATTGCACTTATCGACTGCCACGGCTGGTTAAGGCCGTGCAGCTACTTCCCCGATTCTGACGTTAACGTCTTTGATGTTCCCTTCCACAGGGCGTGGTTTGAGTCCAAGATAATGCAGGATATGAGGAGGATTGAGGATTTCAAGGGAAGGTGTGGTGTTTGTGAGTACCTTAAGATATGTAATGGTTGCAGGGTAAGAGCTTACTGGAAGTACGGGGATTACATGGAAGAGGACCCGGTATGCAG
>CAZIVU010000037.1:0-10446 GCA_964542865.1 uncultured bacterium
GAGTATGAACTTGGCAAACACTCCTTCTACATCTGCACCCCACAGGAGCAGGTCAGTCAACCATGAAACCAAAATCCCTGTTGACTTTAGAAATATTCCGAATATAATTTGTGCTGCTTAAATCTGTGGAGGAATTGCCATGGCTGGAATGGATGAGCTTTTAAGGAGCGTTGAGGAGAGGTATTTGAGGAACGATATCCCCGAGTTCAGACCCGGAGATACCGTAAGGGTAAACGTAAAGGTTAAGGAAGGGGAAAAGGAAAGGATACAGGCGTTTGAGGGTGTCGTCATCAGGAAAAGGGGAAGCGGAACAGGTGCAACCTTTACCGTAAGGAAGGTATCCTACGGGGTTGGCATAGAGAGAACCTTCCCCCTCCACGCAAAGGTCATAGACAGCATCGAGGTCCTGAAGAGGGGTATCGTAAGAAGGGCAAGGCTTTACTACCTGAGAGAACGCAGGGGTAAAGCCGCCAGGATAAAAGAGAAGAAAGAGTGGATGACAAAGAAGTAGACAGGTTTGAGAGGAAGCTCTGGTCGGAGGGATTCAAGCTCGTAGCAGGCATCGATGAGGCGGGAAGGGGACCCCTTGCAGGTCCCGTAGTTGCAGCAGCCGTTGTTTTCCCGCCCTTTACCTCACCTTTCATCTTCAGGGACTCAAAGAGAACGTCGGAGAAGAGGAGGAGGGAGCTCTTCAGGGTAATCTTGAAAAGGTGCCTTGAGTTCGGGATAGGCGTCGCTGACAGCTCGGAGATTGACAGGTTGAACATCCTCAGGGCAACGGAGCTTGCAGCTATAAGGGCAATCAAGAAGCTGAGGGGAAAACCCGATTTCCTGATAACGGATGCACTGAAAATAAACAACCTGAAAAACCAGATAAACCTGATAAAGGGGGATGAGAGGAGCTTCTCCTGTGCTGCTGCAAGCATCATCGCAAAGGTATCGAGGGATTTCCTCATGGAGGAGCTTGACAGGTTATTCCCCGAGTACGGGTTCAGGAAGAACAAAGGATACCCAACGGCAGAACACAGGGAGAGTATCAGGCTCTTCGGCGCATCTCCCGTCCACAGGAAAAGCTTCAAGGGGGTAACGGATGCTGAGGAGAGGAAAGGAGGGAGAGGAGATAGCTTCCCGCTATCTGTTGAGGAAAGGCTACGCTATTTTGAAGAGAAACTTCAGGAGCTCGTCGGGAGAGATAGATATAGTAGCCCTTGACCCCCATGAGGAGATACTCATATTCGTTGAGGTGAAGCTGAGGAGGGAGAAGGCGCAGGCAGGTCCCCTTGAGGCGGTGGATGAGAAGAAGATAAGGAGAGTAAGGGAAACAGCCCTCCGCTTCCTGAAGGGGAGGAGGATCAACTGCAGGGGTATCCGCTTCGACGTCATAGGAGTTGAGGTCACGGAAGGCGGGGATTACAGGATTGAGCACGTAATCAACGCCTTTTGATACTTGATATAATTCCCCGTTACCTTATATTTAAAGCCGAATTCCTCAGGAGGTAAAGCTTGGCGAAGATGAGAGTTTATCAGCTTGCAAAGGAGCTCGGGATGAGCTCAAAGGAGCTTATAGGGAAGCTGAAGGATGAGCTTGATATACAGGTAAAGAATGCCCAGTCCGGGCTCGATGAGAAGCAGATTATGCTTGTGAAGGAGTTCCTGAAGCCCGTTCAGGTTCCGGAGGAGAAGAAGGAGGAGAAAAAGGTAGAGAGGATAGAGGTCAAAGTTGAACCGAGCAGGACGGAGGAAGCTGTTGAGGAGAAGCCGGTTGAGGTAAAAAGCGAGGAGAAGGTTGAGGAGAAGCCGGTTGAGGAGAAGCCGAAGAGGGAGGAGAGGAGAAGGAAGGAGGTAAGGGTTCTCTCCCCCGAGGAGATAGCGAGGAGAAGGCGGAAGAGAAGGTTCATCAGGCCAAAGGGTAAAGAGGAGAGAAGGCCGAGAAGGGAACCGAGGCCGTTTGAAAAGAGAAAAGAGGAAAAGGTTACAAGGGAGCAGCTTGAAAAGCTCGTTGCCTCCGTCAAAGAGCAGAAGGAAAAGGAGAAGCCGAAGACGGAAGAGGAGCTGATAGCGGAAAAGAAGAGGGAGAAGAGGGAGCTTGAGGAGCAGAGGAAGTTTCAGGAGCTGATGAGGAGAATAGAGGAGAAGAACAGGGCAAAGGCAAAGAGAAGGAAGAGGAAGAAGAAAAAGGAAGAGGTCAAAGAGGAGGTTCCCTTCGAACAGCTCTCGGAGGAGGAGCAGATTAAAAGACTGATAGAGGAGGAGGAGAGAGCAAAGACGGTGATAATACCCGAGATCGTATCCGTTAAGGAGCTATCCGAGAAGCTTGGCGTTGAAGCAAACCAGCTCCTTGCGGACCTTATATCCCTCGGGAAAATGGTATCGATTAACCAGCCGATAGATTTTGAAACGGCAAAGAAGCTCATTGAAAAGCACGGCAAGATTGCAAAGCTCGAAAGTGAGGCTCCAATAGAGGAGGAAATTGAGGAGGCTGAAAAGCCCGAGAACCTCAAGCCCCGTCCCCCCGTTGTCACAGTCATGGGGCACGTTGACCACGGCAAAACGACACTCCTTGACTACATAAGGAACACGAAGGTAGCCGAGAGGGAAGCAGGGGGGATAACCCAGCACATCGGTGCCTCAGTAGTGGAGGTTGAGACGGCAGAGGGCAAGAAGAGGATAACGTTCCTCGATACGCCCGGCCATGAGGCGTTTACCGCAATGAGGGCAAGGGGTGCTCAGGTAACGGATATCGCCATTCTCGTCGTAGCGGCAGACGACGGGGTTATGCCCCAAACCGTTGAGGCGATTAACCACTCAAAGGCGGCAGGGATTCCCATAATCGTTGCCATAAACAAGATAGACAAGCCGGGAGCAAACCCGGAAAAGGTCAAGCAGGAGCTATCCCAGCATGGACTTGTCCCCGAGGACTGGGGAGGGGACACCATAATGGTTCCCGTATCCGCAAAGACCGGTCAGGGGGTTGACGAGCTCCTTGAGATGGTGGTCCTCCAGTCGGAAATGATGGACCTGAAGGCGAACCCCGACAGGCCTGCAAAGGGCGTTGTCCTTGAGGCAAAGTTAGACAGGCAGAGGGGTCCCGTTGCAACGCTCCTCATCCAGAACGGAACCCTCAAGAGGGGAGACAGCATAGTTGCAGGTCTTTACGCCGGGAAGGTGAGGGCGATGTTTGACGATAAGGGCAATCAGGTAAAGGAAGCAGGTCCATCTATGGCTGTTGAAGTCCTCGGCCTTGAAGGTGTCCCTCAGGCAGGGGACAGGTTTGCCGTCGTGAAGGATGAGAAGACGGCAAGGAAGATTGCAGAGCACAGGCAGGAGCTTGCAAGGGAATCTGCACTCGAAAGGGAGAAGAGGCTTTCGCTCGAAGACCTGTTCTCACAGATGCAGAAGGGCGAGGTAAAGGAGCTAAACCTGATTGTAAAGGCTGATGCTCAGGGCTCAATAGAGGCTATAAACAAGTCCATCAACGACCTTTCCACCGATGAGGTAAGGGTAAGGGTTATCCACTCGGGAACGGGTCCCATAACCGAAAACGACGTCATGCTTGCCGCCGCCTCAAACGCAATAGTGATAGGCTTCAACGTAAGGCCGGACGCCGCCGCAAGGAGGGCTGCGGAGAGGGAAAACGTTGACATCAGGACCTACAGGGTAATCTACGACATAGTGGACGATATCAAGAAAGCCATGCAGGGGCTCCTCAAGCCGGAGGAGAAGGAGGTCTACCTCGGAAGCGCCGAGGTAAGGGCAACCTTCAAGGTTCCAAAGGTCGGAACGGTCGCCGGGTGCTACGTAAAGGACGGCGTCATAAGGAGAAATGCGCACGTGAGACTTGTGAGGGAAGGCGTTGTGATCTATGAAGGAAGGATATCCTCACTCAAAAGGTTCAAGGAGGACGTAAGGGAAGTTCAGGCAGGTTACGAGTGCGGAATCGGACTTGAGAACTTCAACGACATCAAGGTAGGGGACGTTATTGAGTGCTTCACAACGGAAACGGTTGAAAGGGAAATCTGATGGAGAAGGTCAAGAGGGAGCTGAAGGAGAGCTTTGAAAGGCATATATCCGAAGGTCTTTCCCCTGAAGAAGCCCTTGCAAAGGCAGTTTCAGAGTCAAAGCACAGGGGAGAGGAAACCTTCAAGGATGCCCTGAGGCAGCTCCTGAAGGAGATTGAGGAATCCTACTCCCTTAAAGCCATCGGGGAGGAGGACCCCCTCCTGGCGCTTGCCGACTCCATCTACCTTGAGTATGAGCTTCTCCTTCCCAAAATCAAATCCCTCTTCAAGAAGTAATGGAAAGAACCGTTTTTCCTCTGCCCTTCAACGTATCCGTTATCGTTCACTCATCGGGAAGCGCCATAAAAGGCTCAACGCTCCTTGAGGGGAGACTGAAAGAGGAGGGGAACGGAGAGATTATCAAAATCCTGAAGGGCTACGTTGAAACGCTGAAGCTTGACACCGGAGACTTCAGTCTCGACACCTCGGCGCTGACCGCCTTCCAGAAAGCCGTTTACTCAGAAATCCTGAAAATCCCTCCCGGAGAAACGGTCACCTACGGAGAGCTTGCGGAAAGGCTTTCAACATCACCGAGGGCGGTGGGTCAGGCTCTGAGGAGGAACCCCATCCCCCTCTTCATACCCTGCCACAGGGTCGTATCGAGGAACGGGATCGGCGGTTTCTCTTCCGGGGCGGTGATAAAGGAAAAACTCCTTGATTTTGAGAGGAAAGCATGGTTTTCAGGGACAGAAGGGAAGCCGGAGAGCTCCTTGCAAATGCCATAGTGAAGAAGTACGACCGGACGCTCAACAACCCCGTAATCGTTGCAATACCGAGGGGAGGGGTGGTAGTTGCAGAGCCGATAGCCGAAAGGTTGAATGCTCCCATAGAGCTTTCAATACCGAGGAAGATAGGAGCCCCGTTCGATGAGGAGTTTGCCGTCGGAGCCGTTGCGGAGGACGGAACGCTGATAAAGAACCCCTACGCCGAAAGGCTGAGGATTGAGGAGAGCTACTTTGAGAGAAAGGCAGCCGAGGAGCTGAAGGAGATAGAGAGGAGGAGAAGGGCTTACCTCGGGGAGAAGGAGAGGATAAGCCTTGAGGGAAGGGATGTCATACTCGTAGATGACGGAATAGCGACGGGGCTTACCGTAAAAGCGGCTATCCGTTCAATCAGGAAGTACAAGCCGGCAAGGATAATCCTTGCCGTTCCGGTCATGCCCGCCGACAAGGTTGGGGAGTTTCAGGAGATAGTTGATGACCTCATCGCACTCCACACGCCTGAGTTCTTTGCGGCGGTCGGGCAGTTCTACGAGAACTTCTCACAGACAACGGATGAGGAGGTGGTTGAAATCCTGAGGAAACACCACCCGTAGGAGGAGCATGGAAGACCTCTTCTCGGAGAGCGAAAGGCCCCTTGCATACAGGCTTGTCCCCGATTCCCTCGACGGCTTCATAGGTCAGGAACACCTGATGGGAAAGGGGAAGCCCCTCAGAAGGCTCATAGAGAAGGACGCCGTGAAGTCATGCATATTCTGGGGACCCCCGGGAACGGGGAAAACTACCCTTGCAAGGCTTATATCGAGGATAACGAAGGCGGAGTTCATACAGCTCAACGCGGCAACGACAAACCTTCAGGAGGTTAAGAGAGCCCTTGAGAGGGGAAGGGAGAACCTGAAGGTGGGGAGGAAGACTATCCTCTTCCTCGATGAGATACACAGGTTCAACAGGCTCCAGCAGGACGCCCTCCTTCCGGACATTGAGGCGGGGAACATCATACTCATAGGAGCCTCAACCGAAAACCCCTACTTCTCCCTCGTTCCGGCTTTGAGGTCAAGGGTTAAGCTTTACGAGTTCAAGCCCCTGAAGGAGGAGGAGCTTAAAAGGCTTGCCATCTGGGCTATAAGGGACAGGAGGGGGCTGAACGGGAAGGTATCCCTGACCGATGAGGCACTGAACTACCTCGTCAGGATGGCTGCGGGGGACGGGAGAAAGCTCCTTAACTACCTTGAGGAGATAGGAACGATATACAGCGGAAAGGTCGGCATGGATGGGGTAAGGGAGGTGGTAAGCACGTCCGAGGTAAGGTACAGCAGGAAGGGGTACCACTACGACATAATTTCCGCCTTCATAAAGTCGGTAAGGGGGAGCGACCCGGATGCGGCCATCTACTACCTTGCAAGGATGCTGGTCGGAGGGGAGGACCCGCTCTTCATAGCAAGGAGGCTTGCCATACTCGCATCCGAGGATATAGGGAACGCGAACCCCGACGCAATCCTGATTGCAAACGCAGCAATGGAGATAACGTCAAGGATAGGGATGCCGGAAGCCGCAATAACGCTTGCTCAGGCAACGATTTACCTCTCAATGTCCCCGAAGTCAAACTCCTCCTACGTTGCCATAAAGAGGGCGATGGAGGACGTAAGGAGGGGGGAGGTTCTCCCCATCCCTTCCTACCTGAAGAAGCCCTTCAGGGGATACCTCTACCCCCACGATTTCCCGAGGCACTACGTAAAGCAGAAGTACCTCTCGAAGAAGAAGCGGTACTACGAAAGCAGCGGGATCGGGTTTGAGAGGAAGCTTGAGGAGTGGCTAAGGTGGCTGAGGGGAGAGGAGAAGGTAAACCCCAAAGATGAGCCCTGAAAGCGATACAGCAAGCGGTATATATTCCCTCTCCCTCATGAACCGGGCAACCCTCCCAACCGTTTCGGGGAAAGAGAGCCTGAAAGCCCCGCTCAGGAGGAAGATATAGGCAATAACCCTGACCTTCTGTGAGCCGGATGCAAGCGTCAAAGCCCCGAGGAGCATGGAGAACCAGCCCGAAACGATAACAAACCTCCTATCCTGCATCATTGAGAGTATATCCCTGCAGATGGAGGGGCGGAGAATGTAGAGGGAGCATACGGCCGTCAGGAGCCAGCCCCAGAAACGCACGATGAAGTTCTCCATGGGGTATTTTATCAGGACAGCAAAAAGCGGGCATCCATGTGGCATAATTACACAGGGAGGTGGCATGAGGATAACGGGAAAAACGCTCGTTTACGGGATAATCGGATACCCTGTCAATCACTCCCTCTCACCGCTCATGCAGACGGCGGCGTTCTCCTCCTGCGGAATCGATGCGGTTTACGTCCCCTTCCCCGTGAAAACCGGAAACCTCAAGGAGGCAGTTGAGGGGATAAAATCCCTGTCCATCAAAGGGGTAAACGTTACCGTCCCCTTCAAGGAGGAGGTTGTAAGCCTCCTTGACTACGTTGAGGGGGATGCCCAGTTCCTTGAGGCTGTAAACACCGTCAAGAACGAAGGGGGCATCCTGACGGGCTACAACACGGATGCGGACGGGTTTATTGACAGCCTCAAGGAGGAGGGGATTGAGGTTAAGGGGAAAAGGGTAACAATGATAGGTGCCGGGGGTGCTGCAAAGGCCGTCGGCTACGCGGTGCTGAAGGAGAGGGCTTCGTTCCTCAACGTTGTCAACAGGAACTTTAAAAGGGCAAAGGAGTTGGGGGAGAAGCTCGGGACTTTCGGGAACGTCCTCGTCTACCCCCTGAAGGGGGGAACGATGGAGGTCCTCCTGTCAGACACGGATATACTTATAAACACCACATCCGTCGGGCTAAAGTCCGATGACCCGAAGCTGTTTGACTACGGAAAGATTCCCGAGGGGATAACCGTTGTTGACATAATTTACAACCCCCCTGAAACTCCCCTCCTTAAAGCTGCAAGGGAAAGGGGATGCAGGACTTTAAACGGCATCGGGATGCTTGTCCATCAGGGGGCAAGGTCTTTCAGGATATGGACAGGGGTTGAGGCTCCGGTTGAGAAAATGAGGCAGGCAATTGAGGAAGCCCTGAGATGGTAGATTTCATAAAGGTCTTCATAAACTCAAAGGTCTGGGTCCAGTACGAGCCCTTCCTCATCTCCCTCATACTCGGAGGCTTGATAGGGACTGAGAGGGAGTTCAAGAAGCAGAGGGAGAAGGTCTCCATGTTTGGAGGGATAAGGACTTTCATGCTCATATCCCTCCTCGGAACCCTCTCAGCCTACGCCGGAAAGCTGGTAAACGAAATGGTTGTTCCCGTATCCGTGGCGTCGCTCATAGCCTTCCTCATAGCATCCCAGTTCATAGAGAAAGTCCCCTCAATAACCTCAAGGATTGCCGCCCTCATAACGTTCCTCGTGGGCGTTATCTGCTACACAGGGAACTTTCAGATAGCCTCCGTGATAGCGGTAACCGTCCTCTTTGTCCTCACGTTCAGGGAGCAGATGCACGAGTTCGTCAAGCACCTGACAATTCAGGACCTTTTTGCCTTCCTGAAGTTTGCAGCCGTAACCGTTGTCATATATCCACTCCTTCCGGACAGGACAATAGGTCCCTACGGAGGTGTGAACCCTAGGGATGTCTGGGCAATGGTGGTTGTAATCTCAACGATAGACTTCATAGGTTATGCACTCACAAAGTTCATAGGGAGCAGAAGGGGAATTGTCATAACGGGACTCATCGGCGGACTTGTCTCAAGCACGGCAGTAACGGTAACGCTATCCCCCCTCTTCAGGGAGAATCCCCAGCTGATAAACAACTGCGCAGCCGGGATAATCGGTGCCTCAACGATCATGTTCATAAGGATTTTTGTCCTTGCATCGATAGTGAACCTGAACTTCTCGGCCTTCCTCCTGATTCCATGTGCGGCAGCAACGGTTTTGGGGCTTCTCTTTGCCTACTACGTATCAAAACAGGAGGAAACAAAGGGTTCAAACATAAGGGTTCACAACCCTTTTGAGCTTTCAAACGCCTTCAAGTTCGGGGCTTTTTACGGCTTTATCCTCTTTCTCTCAAAGTCTGCAACGAAGGTGGTGGGGGCTCTGGGGCTTTACGCTATATCAGCAATCTCGGGCCTGTCCGACGTTGACGCGATAACGCTTTCAACCTCAAAGATATTCACGTCCGGCTACGTCGATGTGACGGTTGCCGTTGTAACAATCCTCATAGCCGCAACCGTAAACACGCTTTTCAAGTGGTTCCTTACGCTCTGGATGGGGGGAAGGGAGCTCTTCAGGAAGACCTCTCTGGGGTTCATTCTGCTTACGGTCGGTGAACTCCTCGGAGCTCTGGCTCTGATGATAACAGCAGGACAGGGGTAGCCTGCCCTACTGAATGGGGTAGACGCTTACGACCTTCTTGTTCCTTCTCCTCTCAAACCTTACGATGCCGTCCTTGAGGGCAAAGAGCGTGTAGTCCCTTCCAACGCCAACGTTCTTGCCGGGATGAACGCTCGTCCCCCTCTGCCTTACAAGGATATTCCCGGCCTTTACAATCTGGCCATCGTGCCTCTTAACGCCGAGCCTCTTGCCTATTGTATCCCTTCCGTTTTTCGTTGAACCCATGCCCTTCTTATGTGCCATCTCAAACCTCCATCAAGCTATCTCTTCAACCTTAATCTCGGTGAAGTGCTGCCTGTGTCCGTACTTTCTCTGATAGTGCTTCTTCGCCTTGTACTTGAAGACGATAATCTTCCTTCCCCTTCCGTGCCTTACAACCGTAGCTTTTGCCTTCCTTCCCCTGACCTCATCTCCGAGCTTTACGCTTCCGTCGTCCTCCCTGACCAGAAGGACGTCAAGCTCAACGGTTGACCCTTCAGGTAGGTTTATCTTCTCAACCTTTAAAACCTGACCGGGCTCAACGATGTACTGCTTTCCTCCAGCCTTCACAACCGCATACATCTCCAACCTCCTTTGCTTTTAGCGAAGTGTTAATTTATAACAAAGGGAGGGGGAAGGTCAAGGTAAATTAGAAAATTGGAAGGGTTTTCAACGTTTATGCAGTACCAACAAACCCTCAATCATAGTAGCTCTCTCAACTCCTTCTTACTTATACCTGCTTGCTTTAGAATTTCCAGCAGTGTACCTTTGGGCAAATCTCTTTTATGAAGAGGAACAACAACCCTTCTCCTCATTTCAGGGTGGTAGTAAACATGGTGACTCCCTTTAATCCTATCCAGTACAAATCCCCTCTTTTCAAGCACCCTGATAATTCTCTGGGGCGTAAGAGAAGGGAGTTTAGACATGAGATTCCACCGTCAATGTATACTCCAAAGTCCCCTCTTCTGTAGGTATCTCTTCACCGTGCTCTTTTAAGCTCTCTATATATACTTCAATAGCCTCTTTTGCCATTTTTATCGCCTCTTCTATTGTGTCTCCGTAAGTTATACAGCCGGGAAGGGAAGGGACTATTACTGTATAACCACCCTCAGGTTCTTTTCTTAACAGTATTCTGTAACTTAACACTTTCATGCCATCACCTCAAGAATCTGGTAAGGTATAATTTATTCCAATCCTGCAAAATTCGAAGCTTATTAAACAATTCTAAAACTCTTGACAATTGGAGGTACATTAACTATATTACCAATCCACGTCCCCATCGTCTAGCCCGGCCCAGGACACCGGCCTTT
>CAZIVU010000038.1:0-10380 GCA_964542865.1 uncultured bacterium
GTCCCACATTACAACCACCTTTTATCTATCTGGTAGATAAAAATATATTCTTCTACCATACCGATGCCAAGGGCTGAACTCGATTAAAGCGTACAAGGGATTGGATAAACGCTGGGTTTTACCGAAATACATTCGGCTACTTCCTCAGTTGAAGGCTGTTCTGAGACGACCATCCTCTAACTTTCCCTGTGATGGGAATGTTGGGCAAGAAACCACGCGCCCACCGCTCCGCTGAACTCACCGAGCCCGGCGACTTTCAGCTCAAAAACGGAAGCGGGAAGTCTGAAAGCCCTTTGAAGTGCCAGCTTTCTAACCTCTTCAACCAGAGCAGGATAGTGAGCTGCTATCCCTCCGGACAGGACAATCCTGTCAGGGTTGAAGATGTGGAGGATGTTGACGATGCCGGTGGAAAGGTAATCTGCAAGTTTTGAAAGCGACTCAACAGCCTCCCTCTCCCCCACCTTTGCCCTCTCTATAATCTCAAACGATGGCGGGCACTCCCCCTTCAGCATGAGGTAGAACCTCCTCAGTCCGTAGGAGGAAACGTATGCCTCAAGGCATCCCCTTCTCCCGCAGTGGCACAGCCATCCCCCCTTTTCAACAATCATGTGGCCAACTTCCATCGCGCATCCCGAAACTCCTAAAAGTGGCTTGCCGTTAACAACGGCTCCTCCTCCAAGCCCGGTTCCGATTGTAAGGCATACGAGAACCCTGCTTCCCCTTCCTGCTCCCGCCTTAAACTCCCCGTAAGCCGCAGCGTTTGCATCGTTGAAGATGAAAACCTTTCTTCCCGTCCTCCTTTCAAGCTCCTCCTTTACATTTATCCCCTTCAGCGCCTTTATGTTGGGGGAATCTGTAAGAACCCCGGAGGAGGCGTCAACAAGCCCTGCAACGGCAACGCCGATGCTCTCCGCATCCTTCACGGCATCGGAAACCGCCTCTAAAATCGCACCCGAAGATGGGGGAGTTCTCACCTTCCACCTCTTATTTCCGTCAAAGAGCTTTATGAACGTCCCCCCGATGTCAACACCCAAGGTCAACTTCAATCCCCCAAAAATCAACAAGGTTGAAATACCTTCACAGCAGAACCTCTCTCAGAAACTTTGCGGCAGCTTCAGGGGTTGTCAGATTTATGAAGTAACCCCCTCCAAGCTCAAAACCTGCAAGAACGGTTATCCTCGGGAGAATCTCTATGTACCAGTGGAAGAAACTTTCCATCCCGACAAAGTAGTCAGGCTTTTCAGGATAATGCCTTTCTGGAGGGGATGTGTGGATGTAAAGGTTGTACGGTGGGTTAACAAGCGTCCTGTAAAGCTTCTTGAAAACAAGCCTTAAAACGTCGGAAAGGAGGTAAAGCTCCTCACCATCTATCCTTGAAAAGTCAGACTGGTGCTTCTTTGGAGCAACCCTTACCTCAAACGGAAATATCGATGAGAACGGGCAGTAAGCCACAAAGAGCTCGTTCTCATAAACAACCCTCAAAGTTTTATCAAGCTCAAACCTCAGCTCATCACAGAGGTAACACCTTCCCTTCTCAGCGTAGTAGCTCCTTGACTGCTCAACGGCAATCTCCACGTTTTTGGGAATCTGTGGAAGGGCTATTATCTGGGAGTGGGAGTGGGTAAATGAAGCTCCAGCTTCCATTCCGCAGTTCTTAAACACGAGAACGTACCTTATCCTACTGTCACCGTAAAGGCTCTTCATCCTCTCCCTGAAAACGAAAAGGAGGTCTTTCATCTCCTCAACCGAGAAGTTGTGAAGGTGTTTAAAGTGGTCGGGTGTATCTATAACTACCTCATGAACTCCAAAACCTCCGACGGTGTCATAGATGCAGATACCTTTCCTCTCCACAGGGTTCTCAATCCTGAGGGCAGGATACTTGTTGGGAACAACCCTTACCTTCCATCCCGGACTGTCGGGCTGAGTCCCCGGTTCCCTCAGGGCGAAGATTTCATGGGGGGAGAGGTGCTCTCTGCCCGGTTCAAAAGGACACTCATCAAGTTCGGTTTCTGCAGGAGAGCAAACAGGAAATTTATGGGGTCTTCTCCCCCTTTCAGGGGCAATAATAACCCAAGTGTCCCTAAGATAACTGTACCTCAGCTCGGACATTATCAACCTCTAACTTCACCTGAAGAAGGACAACTCTTTACCGCAACTGAAAAATCCCTGACCATTATACCCCTTTCCAATCTCAGGCGACATTTTAATAGGAAAATACTATTTGAACAATAGAAAATTTCCTGTTAACATTTCCGCCCGAGGAGGAAAGATGAAGAGAAGGGATTTCCTGAAGGTTGCCGGGTTTACCGTACTGCTGGGGAAAACGGTCAGGGCATTTCCGGAACTCTTCAAGCCAGTTCTCATATTTAACGAAAAGCTCTGCATAGGTTGCAGAGCCTGCATGGCTGCCTGCCAGCTTGAGAACGGAGCAGAACCGGAAACGAACCTTTTCTGGATAGGGGAGAGGGAAACAGGAAAGTATCCAGACACAAAGATCAAGTTCCATCAGGAGAGGATATGCAGGGAGTGTCTTGAGCACCCCTGCCTTGAAGCGTGTCCATTTGGTGCAATCTCGGTAAGGAGGGGCGGCGTTGTCCACATAGACATTGAAAGGTGCACGGGATGTGAGAGGTGTGAGGATGCCTGCCCTTACGGTGCAATCTCCTTTGAGGATGGAAAGGCAAAGAAGTGTGAGATGTGCTTTGAGAGGATATCAAGAGGGGATATTCCGAGGTGCGTTTCCGTATGTCCAAGCGGCGCCCTTGTCTTCGGCAACCTCCTCAAACCTGAGGGAAAGCTCAGGGAGCTGTTAAACTCAAACGGAAAGCTGGAGAAGGAGCTTTCAAGATACCTTCAGGCAAGCGTTAACGTAAAACCCCGGAAACCCCTTACCTTTCAGGAAACGAAAAAGCCGGAAGGAGAAAGAACCGTCAATACGGTATGCCTTGCCTGCAACGCAAGGTGCGGACTGCGGGTATCTGTAAAGGGGGACAGGATCGTTCAGGTTGATGGCAACCCCTACCATCCCTACAACAGAGCTATGGAAGGAATACCCTACGAAACGCCCGTCAGTGAAAGCTTCAGGTACCCATCAACAACGTGCGCAAAGCCGCAGATGGACAACGACTACCTGCACAACCCTTACAGGATACGGATGCCCCTGAAGAGGGTTGGCCCGAGAGGGTCGGGGAAGTTCAGGGCAATAAGCTGGGAGCAGCTAATCAGGGAGGTCTGCGACGGCGGATACCTCTTCAGGGAGATCGGGGACAGCAGCTACTACCCGGGGATAAGGGATGTCCTGTCGGATGAGCCGATAGACCCTGAAGCACCCGAGCTCGGGAGCAGGAGGAACCAGATTGTCTGGTTTACAGGAAGGTCTCAGGGGGGAAGAAGCCACTTCATAAAGAGGTGGCTCTACGGGTCTGTAGGCTCCGTTAACTACATAAGCCACACGGACATCTGCGGAATCGGGTTCAGGATGGGGAACTATGCCCTGACGGACGGGAGGGAGGTTGAGCTGAAGGCGGACTTCTTGAACTGCAAATACATGCTGGTATTTGGAGCAAACCTCTACTCAGCCCTCCAGCCGGGGGTTAACACGTCAGGCTCCATCATATCAAGGAGGGTTGCATCGGGAGACCTGAAGGTCGTAATTGCAGACCCGAGAGCTCCCAAAGCCGTATCCCACGCCCACAGGTGGCTCCCCGTAAAGCCAACAAAGGATGGAAGCCTTGCACTCGGAATGCTGAGGGTGATGCTTGAAAACGGATGGTACGACAAGGATTTCCTATCCATCCCTTCGCTGAAGGAGGCAGGAAAGGAAGGGAGGAGAACGTTCTCAAACGCAAGCCACCTCGTTATCGTCGATGAAAGGCATCCCGAATCCGGAAGGTTCCTCAGGAACAAAGACCTGAAGCTGAAGGGCAACCCGGATGAGCCGATAGTAATCGACAGGAAAACGGGCAAAGCCGTTCCCTCATCAAAGGCAAGAAGGGCTTTGATTGAGTGGGAAGGGGAGCTAAACGGCATTAAGGTGAAGACAGCCTTTTTACTGATGAAGGAGAGCGTCTTTGAACACTCCCTTGAGTTCTACTCATCCGACTGCGGAATCCCCGCCGGGGAGATAAGGGAAACTGCAAGGGAGTTCTACGAGAACGCTCCGTACGCAGCAGCCTTTGCCTACCACGGAGGGGGGAACTACGTCGGGGGGACGTACGCAAGCTACGCAATAGCGATGTTAAACGCCATTGTCGGAAACGTTAACAGAAAAGGGGGATACATCGGAAAGGGGAAAGGTGCGGCAAAGTGGCAGACGGGTATCTACGACTTAAAGCAGTTCCCCGGCAGGAGAAAGCCAAAGGGGATAAAAATCTCAAGGGAAAAGGCTGTCTACGAGAAAACGAAGGAGTTCAGGGAAAGGGGATACCCATCAAAGCTTCCCTGGTTCAGCTTCACGAAGGGAGGGCTTTCGGTCTCAGCAATCTCGGGGATAGACAGAAGGTACCCTTACCCCATAAAGGTTCTCATAACCTACTTCTCAAACATCATCTACAGCATGCCGGGAGGGGAAAGGTTCATCGAAACGCTTAAGGACAGGAAAAGGGTTCCGCTTCACATATCCATAGATACAACGGTGAACGAGACGAACATCTATGCAGACTACATAGTCCCGGACATAACTTACCTTGAGGGGCACTACGGCTTTTTAACCCCCCACGCCCCCGGATGCCACTTCACAGCCGTGAGGACACCCGTCTTTGAACCGCTGACGGGGAAAACCGGGGATGGAAGGTCTTTCTGCATGGAAAACTTCATAATTGACGTTTCAAGGTACCTCGGACTTCCCGGATTCGGTGAAAAAGCCATAAGGGGAAAGGACGGAAAGCTCTACCCTCTCTTGAAGCCTGAGGACTACTACCTCAGGGGAATTTCAAACCTTGCCCGAAACGCAAACGTTAAGGATGCCCCTGCCGAAGAGGTAAGGTACGTTGAGAGAAACTACCCAGTCTCAAGGCACAGGGGTATTCTCAGTGAAGGGGAGTGGAGAAAGGTATGCACGGTCATCTCAAGGGGAGGCGTATTCACAGAATCCTCCCCGTTCGACGAAGAGGGAAACTTCCTGTTCGGGTTCGATAGGGTATGTATCTGGAATGAGAGGCTCGGAACGAGCAGGAACAGCCTCACGGGGGAGAAGTTCTGGGGCACCGTTAAGCACTGCATCTCAACGGACTACTCCGGAAAACCTATTGAGAAGCTTGATGAAACCTACCCGTTCACCCTCATAACCTACAAATCGGCACTGCACACGCAGTCAAGGACAATCTGCTACAGGCAGGCACTCGTCTATGAACCGGACTTTGAGCTGAAGGTGAACCCCGTTGACGCTGAGAAGCTGAGGCTGAAGGACGGAGACAGGGTCAGAATAGTCTCAAGGTCAAACGGGAAAGGGTTCACGGTAACCGTTAGGATAACGGAACTTGTAAGGCCCGGGACACTTGCTTACTCCCACCACTTCGGACACTGGCAGCATGGGGCATCAAAGATAAACGTTATTAAAGGTGAGGAGGTTTTCCTCGGAGGGGAGAGGGTTGTGAGGGGGAACGAGCTAATTCCCGATAGGAAAAGAGGGTCAGGGATTTGCCCCAACAGGTTAACGAGGCTTGATGAGAAGATGTTCAACCTTCCCCTTGTTGACCCCCTCGGGGGAATCCCCGACTTCAGCAGCACGAGGGTAAGGATTGAAAGGGAGGCATGATGAAAAAGCTCTTAATCTTCCTGCTCCTCATATCGAACAGCTTCGGGGCGACATACACCCTTGAGGAGAGGGTTACCATAGAGCCACAGCCGAAGGCAAAGTTGGTTGAGGTCTGGATACCGATTCCCTACGAGAACAGGTGGCAGAGGGTAAAGAGAATAAAGGTTGAATCACCCTTCAGCTACCTACTAACAGAGGAGGATGAGTACGGAAACAGGTTCATCTACATAAGGAGAGAGGGGGGAATGGAGAGGAAAGCGGAGGTTAGAATAGAGGTAACCGTTGAGAGGGATGAGGTTAAGCCGGAGAAGAGGGAATACCCTGTTCCCCTCAGGTACTACCTTTCAGACAGGTTCGTTCCCGTCTCCTCATTCAGGAAGATGGCAAGCTCGATAGCACGGGGTAAGAGGGGTGAGGTTGAGAAGCTTAAGGCAGTTTACAGCTACGTCGTCTCCCACATGAAGTATGACAAGTCGGGAAAGGGATGGGGAAGGGGAAATGCGATATGGGCATGCAGCTCAAAGAGGGGGAACTGCACAGACTTTCACTCCCTCCTCATAGCCCTATCAAGGGCTTTAAACATAGCGTCCCTCTTTGAGATAGGGCTTCCAGTCAACGGCAGCGGTGAGGTCAGGGGATACCACTGCTGGGTATTGGCTTTCCCGGGTGGCTACACGTACGGCATTGATGCGTCCGAAGCCTCAAAGCACCCGGAAAAGAGAGGGTACTTCTTCGGACACCTTGACGATAGGAGAATAGGGATAACTAAGGGAAGGGACATCCTCCTCAACCCTTCCCAGCACGGCGGAAGGCTAAACTTCATCTACAGGGCCTACGAGGAGGTTGACCTCCAGCCGTCAAAAGGGGTTGAAACCCGCTACTTCGTCAAGGTTAAGCCCTGAAGGTTATCTCCCTGAGGAAAGCATCAACGCTGAACATCCCCACGTATATGCCATCCTCATCAACAACAGGGATGAGGTTCGTGTCAAGAAGGGCAATGGCGTCAAGGACCTCATCGAGGGACGAGCTTTCAGTGATCACGAAGGGACCAAAGGTCATTATATCCTTAACCCTGAGCTCCCTCCCCTCCCCGAAAGCCGAAAGCCTCAAGTCCCTTAGCGAAACTATGCCGGTTAACCTCCTGTTATGCGCTGATTTCAGAACGGGTATGTAGCGGTAGTTAAACTCCCTCAATGACTCAAAGATGTGCCCGATGTGGGAGTTCTCATAGACGGGAGGAACTATAACGGTAAACCTTGAAACCTTAAACGTCTCTCCCATCCTCTCAACCAGCCTTTCAGGGTCTATACCCTTGTGGTAGAGCGTCCTCCTGACAAACGAAACCCTCTTCAGAATTCCGATGAAGTAGCCTGTGAGGATGGAGGAAAACAGTATGGGAACTATCGCCTGATAGTTGTGCGTCAGCTCAACGATTATGAGGGATGAGCGAAACGGCGCCCCGGAAATCCCGGAAAGGAAAGACGCCGTTCCCGTAAGCGCAAAGAAATTCGGGTCAAGCCCTAAGAGACCTCCGAATGCATACCCGGCAAACGCACCTATGAATATGGATGGGGACATGAAACCGCCAAAAACCCCGCTTCCAAACGAGAGGCTAACGGCAAGGAACTTCAGGACGGCAACCTTTAAAGCCTCAGGCGGCGAGAAGGCACCCCTGAAAAGCCCTGTAACGTTCTCATAGCCAACTCCCGCCACGTAAGGACAGGCAAGGAGAATTGCCCCGACGGAAAAACCGGAAATGAGCAGAATCTTCCCCCACTGCTTCCTTAACCTCAACCTCCACTTTTCCGAAACCTCAAGGAGAAGCGTGAAAACCGTTGACATGGCTGCAAGAAGTGCCGAAAGCAGCAGAACAAACGGAAGCTCGCTGTCGGTGTAGCTGAGCTTCGGAACGGCAAAGGCAGCAAAGTCCCCGAAGATCTGCTGAGATATCATGGCTGCAATCCCGCAGGACACGACAAGGGGAATGAGTATGTAGCTGTTCATCTTCCCCAAAACTATCTCAAGACCGAAAAGGATAGCGGCAACGGGAGCGTTGAACGTTGCAGATATGGCTGAACTTACTCCGCAGGTGAGGTATATCGGAGCGTGAACCTTATCAACCCTCGCAACGGTTGAAAAGAGCTCGGATAGAACACCGCCCAGCTTTGCGATGGGACCCTCCCTTCCAACGGGAACGCCAAATCCGATGTTAAATGAGGTAAGGGCAAGGACGACTATCCCCTTTTTGAGGTTGAATCCTCCCTTCTCAAGGGATATCCTCTTTGCTATCTCATCAACCGTGACGTTCTCAGGGGATACGAGAAGCCCCTTGCCAACGGCATAAGTGAGGAGGAAAACCAAGGGAATTATGAACGGGTAAAGGAGGTCTCCGGATGGTATGAGGGAGAAAAGGGTTCCGGAGATGGCTATGAGCTTCCTGAAGATGTAAGCTGAAAAGCCTCCGATGGCACCTATGGAGGCAGGAATGATAAAGAAGTGGAAAACCTTAAATTCCCTCTTCAAAACACTTCCAGAAAGATTTTAAACAGGGACGTTGAACTCCCTGAGAACCTCGTTGAGGGATGTCTTCTTATCAGTAGATTCCTTCCTCTTGCCGATTATAAGGGCACACGGGAGACCGTAATCGCCGGCGGGGAAACTCTTAATCCTCGTTCCCGGTATGACAACGCTCCTCGCAGGAACCCTTCCCCTGTACTCAACAGGTTCATCCCCCGTAACATCGATTATCTTCGTTGAGGCTGTTATAACAACGCCTGCCCCAAGAACCGCTTCCTCCTCAACTATGGAGCCCTCAACAACGATACACCTTGAACCTATAAAGCAGTTATCCTCAATTATGACAGGCCTTGCCCCCGGAGGTTCAAGAACGCCTCCGATCCCGACGCCACCGGCAAGGTGAACGTTCCTCCCTATCTGAGCGCACGAACCCACAGTCGCCCACGTATCAACCATCGTCCCGCTTCCTACGTAAGCTCCTATGTTAACGTATCCGGGCATGAGAACGGCTCCCGGTTCAAGGAACGAGCCGTACCTTGCAGTCCCCGGAGGAACAACCCTTACCCCGAGCTCCTTCCAGTTCTTCTTGAGGGGTATTTTATCGTAGTACTCAAAGGGCCCGACCTCCATAACCTTCATATCGGATATGGGGAAGAAGAGCAGAATTGCCTTCTTAACCCACTCGTTCACCTTCCAGTTTCCAACGTCTATCCTCTCGGCAACCCTCAACTTTCCCCTGTCAAGAAGGTCAACAACTTCCCTTACAGCATCCCTGTAGTTCTTCTCCTTCAGAAGCTCCCTGTTCTCCCACGCAAGCTCAACCTTCTCCCTGAGCTCCTCCATTTCACCTCCAGAACGGATGATGGGGAATTTTAACAAAAGCCCCCGAAGGGGCAGCAGTTACCTCTCAGCAGGAAGAACGGGAAGAACCCTTGCCTCAACGGGAACATCACCTGTAAGGCTCTCAAGGAATGCTTTTATCTTCCATATCTCAACGTCTTTCAGTTTCCTGTTCAGCATCTTCTCAGCCATTATCTTTATCGCATCCTCCAACTTGTCAACAGAACCGTCGTGGAAGTAGGGGGCAGTCAGCGCAACGTTCCTGAGCTGGGGAGTTCTGAACATGTACATATCTGAGGGGTTCTGAGTTACCTTATACCTTCCCTTATCGTTGTTCCACTCAAACTTGTGGAAGTTCCCGTCGCTCAGGACGGGACCGTTGTGGCACGATATACAGCCAACCTTCACAAAGAGAACCATCCCGTCCTTCTGGTCCTGAGTCAGGGCAGACTCATCGCCGTTAAGGTACCTGTCAAACGGGGAGTTTGGAGTTATGAGCGTCCTCTCGTAGGCAGCTATGGCTTTTGCTATGTTCTCAAAGTTAACAGGGTCCTTCTCGCCCGGAAAGGCAACCCTGAAAAGCTTAACGTATTCGGGAATCGACTTTATCCTGTTAACGTCAATGTCGGGGCTTCCTGCCATCTCAACGGGAGCCGTCAGGGGTCCCTTTGCCTGCTCCTCAAGGGTAGGCGCCCTTCCATCCCAGAACTGAACTTTCAGGAAGGCAGCGTTGAGAACAGTCGGAGCGTTTCTGGGTCCGTGCTGCCACCTGTGTCCGATGGACGTCCTCTGGTTGTCATCCCCTCCAAGGGACAGGTTGTGGCAGGTGTTGCAGGAGATAAGCTTGCTCTTTGAAAGCCTCGGGTCAAAGTAGAGCATCTTCCCGAGGGCAACCTTTACCTTTGTCTGAGGGTTATCGGCGGGGATTGGAGGGAGCGATGGAAGGGGCTGGAACTTTGACTTTGCCCACTCAACATCGCTTTCGGGCTTCTCCCTCTGAACACCTTTCAAAAACAGCTCGTTAACCCCGGATTCAAAGTCAAGGTCGGACGGCATAACCCCTTTCTGGGCAAGCTCCCTTGCCCTCTGTAGCATCTCATCAGGCGTTTTGAACTTCCCTAAAAGCTCCTCTCTCTTCGGGGCTATAACGCCGTGGCAGTTTGAACAGCTCTTCTCCCAGACTCCGGCTTTTGATGGGATAAGCGGAAGAATGCTCAAAGTTATAGCCAATAGCTTCCTCCTCATGCTCTCCTCCTTAAGGGATTTTT